>JAIESS010000017.1 GCA_019745755.1 Alphaproteobacteria bacterium | reverse complement strand
AGCCTTTTTATCAAAAGATGACCGGGTCCAAAACCCTGTAATACCGCACATTTAACTTAACAAAAAGATCTCTAATGCTTGAATTCAAACCACTTTTTAGGGATAGAGGCAAGGAAAAGTTTGGGGAAGAGATAAACAAACACTCACCCTTGAAGCATTAGCCTTATCCGTTCCTCACACTTTGGAAGCCCTGAGGGGTCATTACCGCCGGCTTGTGCCATATCCGCACGCCCCCCTCCTTTTGAGCTTCCAAGAGGAGAAGAGATTTCACTAATAATTTTTCCTGCATCGAACCTGTGTATCAAATCATTCGTCACCCCCAGCAACAACGCGACCTTCCCCTCGTCCGTCACATTGGAAAGAAGAACAACCCCCGATCCAACACTTTCCTTGAGGGTATCCATCAATGTCTTAAGATCCTTCGTCGCATAGCCTTCAAGATGTTTGATGAGGAGTTTGACATTGTTAATCACCTCAAGGATTTCCTTTGTGCTCTCTCCTGCTGCTAATTTATGGCGAAGATCTGTTATTTGCTGTTGAAGAGATTTTTGCTCTTCTATCAAACGGGTCACTTTTTCGACCATCTGTTCTGGTGGTGCTTTGAGAGTATGACTCAGCAGTTTTTTCTGCTCGTCCATACTACGCACATACGTGAGTGCTGCCATGCCTGCTACGGCTTCGATGCGACGTACCCCCGACGCAATACCTGATTCAGAGATAATTTTAAAAAGACCAATCTCTCCCGTAGCATTCACATGAGTCCCACCGCAAAGCTCTGTCGAGGCATCGCCCATGCTGACAACGCGCACTGAGTCACCGTATTTCTCCCCAAACAGGGCCATGGCACCACTTTGAATGGCTTCTTCCGGTGTTTTTAGCTGGGTTTGTGTTGCAATGTTTTGCTGAATATGCTGATTCACAAGATTTTCAACATTGAGCAGTTCTTCCTCGAGCATAGACTTTGTGTGGGCAAAGTCAAAACGCAGACGATCTTGCTCCACAAGGGATCCCTTTTGCATGACGTGTTCACCAAGAATCTGGCGCAATGCTGCATGGAGAAGATGGGTGACGGAGTGGTGCTGGCGAAGGCCATGACGACGGTTATCATCCACATCCAGCTTCACAGCATCACCAACCTTGAGTGTGCCCTCTAAATTGCCTACATCATGAACAATAAGCCCATCAAGGAATTTCAGCGTGTTGACGACGCGCCCCTTGAACATAGGACTTTCGATACTTCCATGATCCCCCATTTGCCCCCCGGATTCACCGTAAAAGGGGGTTTGGTTACACATGACATAGATGCTCTTGCCACTTATCACATCAGAACGTGACGCTGACATTACCATGTTTCCATCCACAACAATGGCTGTGATCATGGCTTCGGCATGGAGTGATTCATACCCAAGGAAATCTGTTGACCCTGCTTTTTCCTTAACCTCAAACCAGATTTTATCATTTTTTGTATCACCGGATCCAACCCAGGTTGCACGTGCTGCTTGCTTTTGCGCATTCATGGCAGCATCGAATCCCATCGTATCAAGGGCTCTCCCATCCCCGCGTAAAACGTCCGCGGTCAAATCCATAGGAAAGCCGTAAGTATCATAGAGCTTAAACGCTACATCGCCTGGAAAAGCGTCTTCACTACTAAGCTTTTTTACTTCATCCGAAAGGAGTTTCATGCCCCGGCCAAGAGTTTCACGGAAACGCTCTTCTTCTTGTTTGAGAGTGCTAATCATGAGGCTTTCGGCGCGTTTTAATTCTGGATAGTGAACTCCCATAAGGTCAATCAATGTAGGTGCGAGGCGATGCATAAGTGTATCCTTCGCCCCTAATAAATGACCGTGACGCATGCCGCGACGCATAATCCGGCGTAGCACATAACCGCGCCCCTCATTACTTGGAAGAACGCCATCCGCCAACAAAAAACAACTCGCACGCAAATGATCAGCGATCACCTGATGAGACTGCTGCATGCCGCTGTTATGCGTAAGGTCTTTTGAGGCTTCGATAAGTGCCTTGAATAAGTCCGTCTCAAAATTGCTATGAACACCCTGGAGAACGGCACCAATCCGTTCCAACCCCATCCCCGTATCGACGGAAGGCTTAGGAAGATTCGTTTGAGTCCCATCAGCAAACTTCTCATACTGCATAAAAACCAGGTTCCAGATCTCCGTAAAGCGATCACCATCTTCATCGGGTGAGCCGGGGGGGCCGCCCGCAATATGCTCGCCATGATCGTAAAAAATTTCTGTACATGGACCGCAAGGCCCCGTATCTCCCATGGACCAAAAATTATCCGATGTTGCAATACGAAGAATTTTATCATCGGAAAAACCCGTGATCTTTTTCCAAATGCTTGCTGCCTCATGATCGTCAGCATACACCGTAACGAGAAGACGCTTTGGATCCAAATGAAAATGCTTTGTGACAAGGTCCCAAGCGTAAAATATGGCCTCTTCTTTAAAATAATCACCAAAGGAAAAATTGCCCAGCATCTCAAAAAAAGTATGGTGGCGTGTTGTATAGCCCACATTATCCAGGTCATTGTGTTTACCCCCCGCACGAAGACATTTTTGTGATGACGTCGCCCGTGTATACGCCCGTTTTTCTGTACCTGTAAACACATCCTTAAACTGTACCATGCCCGCAGCCGTAAACATCAACGTTGGATCATTGCGCGGCACAAGGGGGCTTGATTCCACAATCGTATGATCTTGTTTTTTAAAATAATCCAAAAACGTGGAACGAATATCAGTAAGGCGCATATAAAAAGCATAAGAATAAAAGATAGGACTACTTTATTTATAGTCGTCCTGAGCCGTTTTCGAAAGATTTTTCCCACAACATTTTTTTAATTTTTTTAAGAAAGTATTAACTTTTTGGTTCTACCCTAAGGATAGAGATTTTTATTTATTCAAGGGAAACAGTTATGAAAAACATAGGACAATCATTGGGAGGCACTGCGAAGGCTCTTTTGCTCACAACGGCTCTTATGGGGACCGGAATCGTTCTTGCATCCTACCCAACATATGCAGCGGATGGTAAGCCGTTGACGTTATCACTAGGTAAGGGTAGTGGGACCCCGTCGAAGTTAACATTAAATTCTTCATCGAAGGGTGACAAAGATGTGAAAGTCCAACAAACATGGGACCAAGTAATAGAAGCTCTTACGAATGACCTTAAGTCAAAAAGGGATCAGTTATTAATGGGAAGTGGCTCATTAGTGGATACCATAAATACAGCAGCTCGCCTTCATCAGACACTTTATGGCGACAAACAGTTTAACATTGATCTCACAAAAGGACCTTCCCTAGAAGAATTTAAAGTAATTATAGAGGGGATTTATATATCCGCCGAATTTTTTATGTTGGATGCTTTGAAAAACAGTAATAATAACGTTTTTGGAGTATTGAATATTTTTAGTAATCCAGGAACAGAACAATATTTCTTGAAGAATAAAGACGATAAAAAAACACAGCATCAGGCCATTGTTCAAAGTCTTTATGCCCATGCTTTGATGGATATTGCACAGGCATGGTTCAAGGTGGATGTGTCTAAGCACTTCACGTCTGATAATTTGTTTAAGCCAAATGCCCCTATTGTACAAGCGGTTCAGGATAAAATAAATTTCTGGATACAAGAAACAAAAAAATTGAATATAAAAGATAGAATAAAAGATATTTCTGGTGTGCAGATGCCAGTCATTAACAAAGATTTTATTACCACTATTATACCTGATGTTCTTAGGGATACCCTTTTAGATAATGGATATGGTCAAGTTCCCGACATTACTCTACAAGGTAAGATAAGCGCAGCCGTTGATGGGTTTTCAGTAAAAGCATCAGAAATTTTAACAAGGCCTGGAACCTCAGCTGATTCTGATTATTTCGGCATTCGATCCAATCCATTAAATGCCTTAAATCACATTGATATTGATAACAATTTATTGCTTGTCATAAAAGATGTGACGGGTGATAATAGTTGGGATGGATCACCAATAGGTGTTTCTATGGGAAGAGATAATCCAGAATGGTATCAAACGTTTGCTAATAATCTCGCCGCTCGAGTGGCCATGTTGAGACACTTTAATGCATGGAAAAAGTAGAGAGCCCTGTCGCCAATAATATGAGTGGTAGTGTTAGTAATAGGCTGTCCCCATTAAAACAGGGCTTTATGCCAGGCTTTAATGGGGATACCGTCAAAGGAGACGCAGTAGCGCCAATAATTTTCTAAAACCCGCTCGACGTAATGGCGGGTTTCTCGAAAAGGGATCATCTGAATCCACTCAATGGCTTCGAATCCCTCTTTATCCCCCGGGCGACCGTATTGTTTCACCCAGCGGTCCACACGGTTTGGCCCGGCATTATACGCTGCAAGCGTAAGAATAAGCGAACCATCATAACGACGTAAAAAGCTTTTTATATACGCTTCCCCAAGGGCAATATTGCTTTTGGGATCATAAATATTGCTATAACGAATGCCATCCGCGCGTGAAATCTGATGGGCCGTCCCATCCAAAATCTGCATCAGCCCCTTGGCCCCACGGTGGCTCGTTGCTTGCATTCTAAAGCGACTCTCTTGGCGGATAATAGCATGAATAAGAGCTTGGATATTTACACTAAATTCATTGGATAGTGATGGCATGTGCGCTTTTTCGATATGAGGGTAGGCTTCATCAATCACAGGCATCACATACTTTGAGCCAATTTTTGTCACCTGAACTGCTGCATGGGCACCCGCCACATCTGCCGCAAGCTTAATAAGAAGCTCATGCTCATCCGGTTTTGATACATTAATAGCAAGTTTCCAAAAGAAAAGTTCACTGAGATCGACATTTCCTACTTTTTTAAGGAGACGAATGACCCGCACAAGTTCCATGTTTTCAAAAGCTGCATCTTCCGCCCTTGATACAATAAGATCCTCTGGTGGAAAAGGTTTTTCAAGGGTATCATTGGCAAGTTGTCCATAAAAACTCGCGCGGTGTTTAGCAGCCTTTTCAAGCCATGTTTTTTTTAGCTGTTTATTCCCATGGGCATCTGCAGCACGGGCTGCCCAATAGGCACCTTTGCTCAGATTAAGGGCTGTTTCAGATCGATCGTAAAGTGCTTGAAACTCCCTGAAAGCTTCCTTGGGACGTCTTAAAAAGCGTAAATTAATCCAGCCCTCAAGCCATTTTGCTTCCGCAAATTCTGTGCCCTTATCTACTTTTGTTCCTGTAGCTACAGTATAGGCTTCTTTGTAACGTGCGCTATCAAGCAAACGCCGAAGCAAAATGCGACGCAGGGTTGTCCACCAAAGTTCGGGATCTAAAACCTCAGCGCTTACCACAACTTTTTCTTTCAAAAATGTGACAAGCTCATCATTTTTTTCAGCCTTTAACAAATACAGGCCGTATTGCCACAAATACCCAGGAAATGTAAGATTTTTTCGTTTGACGGTTTTCCCCTTCGCAAGACTTAACCGATCTTTTGCAATCTGTGTATAGGAGTGCGGCAAGAACGGAATAAGCATCTCAGCCATGCTCACCTGATTCGTTTTCATAAGCTCATCAAAACGATTGATAAAATCTTTATCTTTAAGAAAATGTCGCGCCACCTTCACAAGGGTATGAAGCTCTTTTTTGGATAAGGCTACCTTGGGAAAGACTTCCTCAAGCGTTTTAATATCCTTAGGCGACGTAGCTACCTTAGCAAAGGCGATAACACCGGGTGCTGTTACGGGGGAATTTTTACGAAACCATGTAATGATTTTGTGAGAGTCGGTATGATCATCAATGGCTTGCTCTGCCTTGCGCTTAAGAGCGACTTGATTGGGCCACGACGGGTTTACATTATAAAAATTCGTAATGGCTTCAAAGGTCGCCCCACCATCATCAAGGGCTTGCCAGATAAGAATTTTATGAGCAAGGTCGCAGTCAGCCTTATTTTTCAAGACGCTCCAATTCCCAGGGACAGATGTTTTGACGGGACATCCTTTGCTAGCGATGCATGGGACTGCTAAGAAAACACTGCAGAAAATGAGGGCGAGTATATGGTAGTGCTTTAAAAAATCCTGTGAAAAGCTTAGTATTGGAGGAGTCATTTAACATTAGTTTTTTTAAGTATGTTTTTCGGTTCCATTGTCGCAGTTGTGACGCCCTTTGTGCAAGGGCAAGTTGATGTAGAAGCTTTTAAAAAGCTTGTCCAGTTTCACGCTAATGAGGGTAGCCACGGATTGGTTGTAGGCGGGTCTACAGGTGAAGGATCCATGCTCACCCTTGATGAGCGCCACTTTTTGCTCCAAACGGCGTTGCAAGGGGCCGGGTCCATTTTTCCTATTATTGCGGGATGCAGCTCAGGCAGCACTCATGAGTGTCTCGTTCTTATAGAGCAAGCACAACATCTAGGCTGTACAGCAGCCCTTGTGACAGCACCTTTTTATGTGAAACCCAAGGTGGACGGTATTCTTGAGCACTTTAAGCGCATAACAGAAATCACTCACCTGCCCCTTATTCTCTACAATAACCCAGGGCGCATAGGCGTTGATATGCCCATTGACCTTGTCTTAGAACTAGCAACGTTGCCCCATGTTATAGGGATTAAAGATTCACACCCAGATATCACCCGTCTTGCTTTCATACGACAAGGTATAGATGATCTTAAACAACAGGGCAGAATACCGAAGACAAAGCCTTTTAGTGTGTTGGCAGGTGATTCATCATCCTTTGCACCAGCTCTTGCCCTCGGTGCCCACGGGTGTATTTCCGTGACGGCCAATGTATTGCCAGGGCATTCGGCCAAGCTCTATGACGCCTGGGTGAACGAGGATAGGGTGCGTTTTTCGGAGCTTCGTGATGCTCTTTTGAGGATGGACACAGCCCTCTCTCATGAGGTCAACCCCGTTCCTGTAAAATATGCGGTAAGTCGTCTTGGATTCTGTTATAATGAAGTGCGTCTTCCCCTTACGCCGATGAGTGCAGTTCATTACCCTGAAGTTGATGCTGCTTTAAAAACACTAACTATAGATATCGTTTAAGCCATGAGTAAAAATAAGCCTGAGGATAATTATAAGGTTGCTGCCCAAAACAGACGTGCCCGTTTTGATTATGAAATTATTGAAACTCTACAAGTGGGTATTATGCTTGTGGGCTCGGAACTCAAATCCTTGCGTCAAGGAAAGGGTAGTATTAACGAGGCTCATGCTGGGGAAATGCAGGGAGAAATTTATCTTTTTAACGCAAACATTGCGGAATACCCCCAAGCACGCCATTTTAATCATGAGCCCAAGCGACCCCGTAAACTCCTCATGCGTAAAAAGCAAATGAACAAGTTTCTTGGCGCCATTCGTAAAAAAGGACTTACCCTTGTTCCCCTCGTCATGTATTTCAATCACAAGGGACGCGTGAAGTTAGAGCTTGCTCTTGGAAAAGGTAAAAATACCGTGGACAAGCGCGAGACTATCAAAGAACGAGATTGGAAACGGGATAAAAGCCGTATTCTCAAGAATCAGGGGTAGAGGAGAAGTTGTGCGTGGATGTACTCTTCCTCTAACTTTCCGTTAATCCCTTTCTTATCCCAACAAATGTCCAAGATACTGAGCCGCTTCTTCTGTTAAAATAGGCTCACCCATCGCTTGTGTCATTGTCTCATCAAAAAAAGTTTGCCCCATAATCATGAGTGCGGCTGTTTTTGAAGCTGGTAGATAAAGACCAAAAGCTTGCCAATAGGGGGCAATCTCAAAAACCATTTCTTGCCAACCATGAAGGGCAAAATTACTAGGGGATGCGACGCCGTCGTGGCAATGCACACCGTCTATATGCAAGGGACTTCCTCCCACAAAAGACACAACGGGATTATCGTCTAATGACAAAATCTGTGCAGCCACGCTTACATTTGCATTCACAACACCGGCATTCGTTCCATGAATAAAGCCGTGCAATCTTAAAAGCTGAGGCTCTGGTGTTTGCACTAACTTTTGTGCAATAAGAAAGCTGTGCTCCACATCCATACCTTCAAAAAATGCTTTGATAGTAAGCGTGGGAGATAAAGAATAAGCGGCATGAACATAATCATATCCAATAATAGGGTCATAGGGATGCACGTAAGGTGCTGTGGGTAAGACAAAATGTGTGTCTAGTTTATAAAGTGATGTCGGTTCAACATTACCGTAATAAGAGGTTGTTCCAGGCCCTATAATGGGCGGTATATGCTCTAGATGAGTCTCTTCCAGCCAATGATAAGATCTTAGTACATGAGATAAGGACCGATCACTCCTTAATACATCATCCTCTAAGTTTTTTGCCTTTGATTCCATGGCGGTGACATTAAAAACCCACAAAATACTCCATAAAAACACACCATATACACGCATTATACCCACCCATAAATTTACATTATGAGTAAATACTACAAATAATTATTTAATATTAAGTTAACAGATGCAATTAATAGTATTTATATTTTATGTGTATTGAGTGAATACGCAATCGAAGGTGTATGGATGAGATACAATGCACCACGTAGGATCTCACGCATGGGAAGATGGGCAGGAATGGCTTGATCTAAATAATCACTGCACGCCGTATAGGCCTCCACCCATTTTGAATGGGGAACCAAGGTGAGGAGCTGAGCCATACCTTTTGAGGACGGGATATCCGCTTTGATGGATGTTAAAAGCTTGTGAAGAAAAGGACGCAGCCCCTCCACATAGCGTGGACAATCCGTGTCATGAACGGCATCGATGGATTCTTGAATGCTGGCCGGACCGCGCGCTGTCATGGTTGTGATAAGCTTGCCCAGTTGCTGCATCACCTCTGCATCCATGCTCATTTGATGGGCGCCGCCAAAACTCATCTTGGTACAACGAGACAATAATGTTGGTAAAAGTTTCCCTATGGACGCACAGAGCAAAATTATTAACGTATCCTTGGGTGGCGCCTCAAGAATTTTAAGAAGAGCATTGGTCGCTTGGCGATTCAATAGCTCCGCATCACGGATGGTTACAATACGCCATGTGGGCAGCGTCGGTGTTGTTTTAAGAAAATGGAGGAGCTCCCGCGTGGGCTCCATGGTGATTTCTTTTTTATCATCCAAGGGCATGAGCGTAAACAAATTCGGATGGGGACGATGCTCACCAAGAAGGCTCACAGTAAACTGATCAAGATGATCATTTAAAGAAATGAGATCACCTACCCACAATTGAATGGGCGGGATACGTTTTTCTTGTGCGAGAGTGATCAGTTGTTGCAGCATTATTGTTTCGCTATAACCGTTGGGAACATACCTTGGGTGTCATAGATAATATCAATAGCACTAAACCCTGCTGCTTTGAGTTGACTTCGTGTTTGAGCTTCCGTACGAAAGCATTGAAAGGTCACACCAATAACATCATTAAAGAGAGCCTTTTGTTTTTGAAGGGCTGCAGGGTCAAGAATTTTCCAAGGGGAGTTTGTATCAAGCATGGGTGGCGTTGTCAAAAAACTCGTGATGAGTGTACCATTTAACGTTAGCGCTTTATAAAACTCCTTGTACAAGGCAATGACTTTTTCATCATCCGGCTCATAGATATTCAAACCATTACTCGTTATAAGATCAAATGTATGTGTTACCCCGAGGTCCCAAGCGCTTTTCTTTAAAAAGGATATATGGGCACATTGTGTTGTTTGCGCATTTTTCTCTGCCAGGTCGAGGGATTCTTGATCAAGGTCAATACCCACAAGATGCACACCGGAAGCGCTTGCATAATCAAGACTAAGAAGGTCATCCATAAGCCCACAAGGAATGGATGCGAGTATCATCTCTGGTTGAATACGGTTTTGAAGCTGTTCTTTAAAAATATGAAACCGTTCACGTGTGGCTTTGACGCCAGGGGCATCATGGAGAAGCCAATGCTCAAGAGGTGACACATCATTTTGTTTTGGACCGTGAAGAATCAAGTAAGCTGTCCAATACCCATTAAGCCCTTTGTTATTTAAAATAAATTTTCCAAGCTCAAACTCAGAAAGTTGATGGAGCATCTCTTTTTCTTCGGATAGGGGAAGAGTGGGCTGTGCAATACTTTCAAGGCGCTTTTCATGGCTATCCATATTGAACAGATTGTCACCGCCGTGCGTAATAAGGTGTTGTGCCGCATTTGCTAAATTTGCCATGAAAATACTCCCCAAAAGTATGTTGAAAATTAATTTAGGCCTGATATGTCGAAGGATGTTCATCGTGCTATCTCTCTAACTAGAATCAATACTGAAGTATCTTATCTAAATATCAGCCATAAAAAAAGCCCAAGCGAACCTGGGCTTTAATCGAATCATAAAGATGATGCGTATTTAGCGTGAGTAAAACTCGATGACGAGGTTCGGTTCCATTTGAACAGGATACGGAACATCGGAGAGTTTTGGTCCACGAATAAACTTACCGGTCAATTTTTTATGATCAACGTCCATGTAATCCGGCACATCGCGCTCGTTGGAGGCAACTGCTGTCATCACAACAGGATTTTCAAGAAGTTTTGTGGAGACGGAAATCTCGTCGCCATCACGAATGATGACGGAACCAATGTTCACGCGCTTCCCATTAACTTTCACATGACCATGGCTCACAAGTTGGCGTGCCGCAAAGACAGTGGATGCAAATTTCATGCGATAAATCACAGCATCAAGGCGACGCTCCAAAATCTCAATCATGTTTTCGGAGGTATCACCCTTGCGGCGTGCAGCCTCTTGATAGATTTTACGGAATTGTGTCTCGCTGATGGAGCCGTAATAACCCTTCAGTTTTTGTTTCGCACGAAGCTGAGTACCATAGTCGGAAATTTTGCTACGTTGTTGACCATGTTGGCCCGGACCATAATTCCGTGTATTCACAGGGCTTTTAGCACGGCCCCATAGGTTAACGCCAAGGCGTCGATCGATTTTATGCTTTGCAGAAATGCGCTTTGTCATGGATGATTAAACCTTCTGTATCCACGTTGATACCATAATATTGTCCCATTCCTACACAATTACCCCTGATCTGTCAACTCTTCTTTGGCCAAAGAAGCCATCAAAGTCATGATCAAAGGATAAAAAGAATTATTTAGTAGCAGTTAAAAAGTGAAAGTATTTTTATATTTTAACGAAATAGTAACTTTTACTCGTCACAATCAACAATAGGACAATTCTATTCTTTTATGAATGAGGAAAAAATGACATTAAAATCAATTATTGCGCTTTCGCTTTTGGCGGTCACTGCCTTAACAAGTGTCGAAGCAAGCACGCAAACAAACAGACGCACAACAACGGCTCAGAAGAGAGCGCCTCAAAAACAAGCGCCTCAATCAAAAACTCTGACCCAGCATATAAGAGAAGGTGTAACAAAAGTTGCAACAGGGGCTATTAAAGGCGCAACGCAGAGTGCGAGTCAAGCCGTTGCTGCATCGGCTCTACAACTTGAAAACCGGGCCATCCTTGAAGACGCAACAAGCGGCATGTCTCCTCAACAAAAAAAGGCATGGATCAATCAAAATCTTGTTGGCAAATCAGCTGCCATGCAAAACAGAATTTTAAAGGGTAAAATTGCAAAGAATGAAACCCCCCCACGTGCCAGTACGCAAAGGCCTTCTCAACGACGTGTAGCTACTAATAACTTGCAACAAGAAAACTATAGATTGATTGATCAAGTAACCTCTGGAAGAGGTATGACTCAAGAAGAAAGATCAAACTGGATTCATAAAAATTTATACAATAGAAACAGTAAGCCATTACCATTAGCACATCAAAATAGAGTGGTAAAAAGTGCTCTTCTCGCCGATAAACAAAATCCTTCTCCGCAACGTACAACGACTAAGGCTGCGTCTGATAATGTATGCATTATGCCTTCTCAAATTGAAGCGGCTATTGAACGTAAGATAGAGGAACGTAAGAAAAATAAAAGAGGTGTATCACACCCTGGTGGAAGACCAGGAACGCCTCATCCAACAACAAAACCAGGCGCTAGACCTCAAAAACAGACACCACAACAGCTTGCAGCTGCAAAGAAAAAAGAAGAAGAAATGCAAAAAGCCGCTGCAAAGAAAAAGAAAGAAAAAGAGAAAAAACGCCTTGAACAAGGCAAACAAGAAAATAAACAAGCTTGTGCCGATTTAATCGAAACGCCCATCGGTTCTCAGCGCATGTTAACGGGTATCCTAAGCTCTTCCACAAAAAATAATTGCTCTCTTAGTGAGGAAGGCAAAATCTTTAATAATGCTTGCCAAGCTTTCATAAAGGGGATTCCTCTTAGCGAAACCACTATGGCAGAAAATGGTTGTACCGCCCAAGCGAGAAATGCCGGGCTAGAGGTTGTCAAAACTGAAGGTGGTATGGTTATGGCTCAAAAACTGTCAGTTAAAAAAGAAGAACCAAAGAAAGCTGAACCAGCTAAGAAAGAGGCGCCAAAAGTGGTAGCTTTTGAAGATATGACGGATGAGGAAAGAAGAAAAGATTGCGACAAGCGCGTCGATAATTTTGATTTTGAACTTTTGTCAAACCCAGATGATTTAAAAGAATTTCGTAAATATTTTACTTCTAAAGAGATGAAAATATGTATGGCAATCAAACCTGAAAAACGCGGAGAAGCTACCCCTAAACAGGATCTTTCAGATAAAGTTTATGAGGCCGTTTCTAGCCAAGAAGCTATGATTTACCCTACGCCGCAATTAGGAACTGTGCCTGCTATGAAAAAGAAATTTACAGAGGATGGAGTAGTAGTCAAAGAGCATAAAATCAATGGAAAAGGAGCTGTTGTCGGCCTTATTTTGTCTGATGAAGAAGAAAAGCCAGCAACACCAACACCAACACCAACACCAACACCAACACCAACGCCAGCGCCAACAGGAGGGGGGGGTATGTCTGCAGCATTGATGAGGGGGACATGATAAAAAAACTGCAGCGATTTAAAAAGTAGGCTGTGGAATTAAACCCAATAAAATATATGAAAATTGCTCACTTGTTGATATGTATATATCCTTGTGGGCAATTTTATTAAGGAATATATGAGGATATATAAAGAATAAAAGATGAGTTAGAAAAAACGTTCATAAACCTTGAGGGTCAATACGTCTTTGGTTTTGTCTAGAGATACACAAAAACAGTTCCAGGCTGGCTATAAATCATGTAAAGCTTAAGAAAATAAAACGAAAAGAAATAGCAGGTTATGGGATTTAATTGCGGTATTGTTGGGCTTCCTAATGTGGGAAAGTCCACCCTTTTTAATGCGCTTACAGCAACGCAGGCAGCGGAAGCAGCGAACTATCCATTTTGCACCATCGAACCCAATACAGGGCGTGTGGGTGTGCCGGATGAACGTCTTGATACGCTAGCAGCTCTTGCAGGATCTCAAAAAATCATTCCAACCCAACTTGAGTTTGTGGATATTGCGGGACTTGTACGTGGTGCTAGCAAGGGTGAGGGCCTGGGCAATCAATTCCTTGGTCATATTCGTCAAGTGGATGCCATTGTTCATGTGCTGCGCTGTTTTGATAATGACGATATCACCCATGTGGATGGTAAAGTGGACCCACTCAGAGATCTTACCACTATCGAGACGGAGCTTATGCTTGCCGATATGGAGGGCTTAGAAAAACGCGTTCAAAGCCTTGCTAAGCGCGCTAAAGGTGGTGATAAGGATGCCAAAGACATGGGAGAGATGGCAGCAGACATTCTCAAACTCCTCCAAGACGGCAAGCCTGCATCCATATATAAGCCTGATAAAAATAAAGAAGACCTTTATCAACAGCTGCAATTACTGTCAAGCAAGCCTATTCTTTATGTGTGCAATGTATCTGAGGATGATGCAGCAACAGGAAATGCATACAGCCACACTGTTGCAGAGTATGCTGCTAAAAATGGTGCGAAATCCATTGTTATTTCAGCAGCTATTGAAGCGGAAGTAGCAACCCTTCCCAAAGGGGATCAGCTTGAATTTTTGCAAAGCCTGGGCCTTAAGCAAACGGGTCTTTACCAAATTCTCAATGAAGGGTATAAACTTTTAGGGCTTCTTACCTTCTTCACCATTGGTCCTAAAGAAGCGCGTGCATGGACAACAACGCGTGGTTCCAAAGCCCCCCAGGCTGCGGGGCGTATACATACAGACTTTGAGCGCGGCTTTATTGGTGCTGAGACGATCAGCTATCAAGATTATGTCGATTGTAAGGGGGAGGCCGGTGCCAAAACGGCCGGCAAACTACGCCTTGAAGGTAGGGACTATGTTGCCCAAGATGGGGATGTATTTCATTTTAGGTTTAATGTATAGAGTGTTATGTAAAGGGGTGTTACGGCGCAGGATAATCATCGCTCTGTGGAGGGGGGATTTGGGTGGGCCAAAGCGGTGACTGTTGGTTATCGCTTCCACCTGACTATGGCAAGTGGTCAAGTGCGCATAAACGCTTTAAACGCTGGGCAGACAAGAGATAAAAATTTCCTCAAACCTTTTTTGATGGCAGATAATTTTTACACCCTTCTGGCTGATGATGCTGACATGGAATGGGTAAAGACTTAGCTCTGCTTGCTGATAAGGGATATGACGCGAATTATATTGTAGAAGAATCAAAAGCTATGGGGCCCACCTCATCCTCCCCAATTCAATTGCAAGGAGGTGCAGTGTTTTGACAAAGACCTTTAAAGGGCGCAACTATAAACAGCGCAAACTGATTGAGCGCATGTTCAATAAACTCAAGTATTTTCAAGATCTTGTGAGCTGTTAGGATAAAACAGCTTCGGTCTATCTTGCTTTTGCAGGGCGTGCTGAAATCTACCTATGGCTTATATAATTAAGGGGTCGACAGCGTCTAAATTTTTTTATAGATAAACATTTTAGATGTACGGCCCTCCCGCACAGCTTTTCGGCCATATTTTGTAAGAGGTGCTTCAGTGATTGCATCAACCTCAAACAAGTGAGGAATGGTCTCGATTTCTTCTTGGATAAATTCTCGGTAATCCTCAATGTCGGAGGCCATACAAAGGAGTCCGCCGGGGGTAATGTGATGATGGCATTGCGTTATAAAATCACGGTTTAAAAGGCGACGTTTGTTATGACGCTTTTTCGGCCAGGGATCCGGAAAAAGGACATAGATTTTACTCAAAATACTACGAGGAATATTTTTTAAAAGCAAATGGATATCATCAACATAAAGACGTACGTTTGATGCAGGATTCTCATCAAGGGATTTTATAACTTTCGCAACACCATTGATAAAGCGTTCACACCCAATAAATCCTTGATCAGGATGAGCGCGCACCATTTGGAGAAAATGTTCGCCGTCGCCAAAACCAATTTCCAGGGTATAGGATGAGAATGTCTTCCAAAACGTTTGATCTTTTGTATCATAGGAGAGCGTACCCATCCTCTTTTCATAAAGAGCCTCAAGAGTAGGGGAGAGGGGGCGAGATAGAGATCTGCCCCATAAACGACGACGTTGTTGGTCCATGGTGTATAAACAGGTAATAATTATGTAAATTTAATCCATCAAAACTACGCTCATAGCGCCCAAATGTCGAGAAATTTCCTTTTTTGTATCTATGCTCCACCAAGTGCGCTGTATTTCATAGCTTGTCGAATAACCTCTGGTGGAATTGGGTCACGTTTCACATCTTCACCCCGTTTATGTTCTTCGCGCCTGACGAGTTCATTCACGTTATCTGGCTCACCAGCCTCATTTTTTGCAAAAGCAGGAGGGTTCTTCTCATTACTTACAACATTTTCAACAATTGCTGTTTGTTTAAGATCTTGCTCGACGGCATTTTGGGCTTGCCTCACGTGGTCATCGACAGATCGTATAGCCTCGTCTTTCGAAGGAGTGTGCGTGTTTTCTATATCGACACCATCAATACGGTCAACTCCTCTTAATCGCTGACTTCTTTCAGAAGACTCTCCCGCATTCATGAGGGCTTCTGTGGTGCCAACATTTTTCCCATGACTATTAAAATAATCTTTAATGATTGCTTCATTTTTAGCTTTTTGAACCCCTTGACTATAAGGAGAGGGTGTCACTACTGCTGAAGACCCTGGTGCTCCTGCAGACACCATCGTGCATAGGCCAGCAATAAATAGGCTAACAAAAACATAGACTGCAATCATAGGTGTTCTCCTTTTTGTCATTCAAGTAAATGGCGAGAGTAGCTGTTGCCGCTCTAATACATAAAGTAAGGCGAAAGTGTTAACAAAAGGTTAAGAAGTTTGTGTAGAGGTGATTTTTTTGGGGATTAAACAACTAAACCTATTACACGATGTCATTCAGACATTTAGGCAAAAATATTGATCTTTGGAAGGAGATGGAACTATTACAGAATATTGCGCACAAAACCCATGACCTATCTCTCTCTAAAAGATTCTTGGACAGCGATATAGACGGGTTTGACAAGATAGGCAAGAAGCGTTTTTTGATCTGTTTCAATATCAGCTTGAACCGTCATGCCTGGGGTTAAATGATTATTATGCGGGTCCTCACCAAGGTAGTTCTTCTTTAATGAAATAAGGACACGGTAATAGGGAACATTTTTATCATCGACAAAGGTTGTTGCTGAGACTGCTTTTACTGTTCCGTTAATGCCACCGTAACGTGTGTAGTCATAGGCTGTAACTTTAACCATCACATTTTGTCCCGAACGAAGCTTGCCCATATCTTTGGGTTGTACTTTGGCTTCAATTTCAAGATTTTCTTTGGGGACAATTTGAAGAATTTCGGCACCCGGTTGAATCACACCTTGAAGTGTTGTGTTTTTAAGTCCTTTGATAATACCTGCAGCGGGAGCTGTAATGGCAAGTCGTTTTACGCGATCTTGTTGTTTGAGTTTTGCCTCTATGAGTTGCGCAATCTCACCTGTTACATTACCCATTTCGATGAGAGATTCATTGCGAAGACGCGTATCAAGTTCCAAAAAACGACTTTCAAGCTCACCAATACCTTGTTGGCTTTCGAGCGCCGTGTTTTTTGCTTGATTTAATTCGACCATCACTTCCGATAAGAGGTCTTCAGCGCCACGGTATTCTGTACCTGTTTTAAGATGCTTTTCATATAAGCCCTTTAGAACATCACGTTGTTTTTCAAGAACACTCACACGATGTTCTAAGTCTTTAACACGACCTTCTTGAGCTGTAAGGCTTGCTTTACGTTGATTAAGCTGCTTTTGAATGATTTCCCGTTGATCATCACGGTTTTTGCTTTGCATATCAAAAATAGACTGTTGATCTTCGACGAGATTTTGAAAATTACCACTGAATTGTTTAAAATCTGGTTTTTCATTCATACCAAAAGCTCTAAGTCTTTCTGCTTTGATACGAAGGGATGTTTCTCGTGCATGAATTTGTTCGAGTTCGGAGGTTGCGGAGGCCGTATCTAATTGAATAAGAATGTCACCTTCTTTAACTTCAGAGCCATCCTCAACATAAATATGTTTAATAATGCCCCCCTCAAGATGTTGTATGGTTTTAACAAAGGTGGATGGAACAACTTGGCCTTGAGCAATAGCCACTTCTTTTATAGGGGTTAAAGACGCCCAAGCAAGAAATGCTAGAATCATAATACTGACAATAAAAATACTAAGACGGCTTCCTTTAGGTTGTCCTTCTTCTAAAAGGGCTGTGGGCCTTCCAAGACCAGGCATACGTTTTTTAACGGTGGCAAACTGATCATTACCCTTTTTCATTTGATTAAGGTGCTGATGGTCTTGCTCGAGTTGGGATGCGTATTTTGTTGCTTTTTGGTTAACCAATGGAGGCAAAGTACCATTTTTTGTGGAGTTTTTGGAACTATCTGTTGCGGCCTCTTTTGACTTAGCCTGTGTATCTGACTCAGTGCTTGTCCTAGTCTTAGGTGGGGCACTTGGTTTGATGTTATCCGTCATCAGGCTGTTCCTTCTTGTTTCATAATTTCAAGAACCTTATGTGTTGGGCCAAAATATCGCATCTTTCCTTCTGATAAGACGAGAAGGCGATCCGAAAGGTTCACAATGCTGGGTCTGTGGGTCACAATGATCATTGTTTTTATGCCGTGCCAGGCAAGTAAGGTTTGTTTGAACCACTCGTCTCCTTGAAAATCAAGATTACTACCAGGTTCATCAAGTAAAAGAACCTCGCTATCCCTTAAATAGGCGCGAGCAAGGGAGAGTTTTTGTTGAAACCCTGTATTAAGTCCGCTGATGGAGCGATCCGTGAGTTTCGTATTTAATCCATGGGGAAGTCTGCAAATATCTTCCCATACGAAAGCTTGCTTGCAGGCTTTGATAATATCGTTCTGGGATGCTACGGAGTTTGATAAAAGAAGATTTTGCTCCACTGTGCCATGAAAAAACTGCACATTTTGAGGCACAGCGCTAATGGCATGTCTTAAATGATTCACGGGTATTTGCGTTACGTCTAAATGATCTAAATAGATGCTGCCAGAAATAGGTTTATAAAATCCTAACAACAATTTAATAAGTGTCGATTTTCCCGAAGCATTTTCCCCTATAATAGCCACGATTTCACCAGGATTTGCTTCCAATGTAATGCCTTGAAGGGACGGTGTAGACGATAAGGGGTAGCGAAAACTGACGTTATGGCAGTAAATACCACCCTTTGTGATGGGGCGTGTCACATGAGGGGGAGCATAATTTTCATTAGGTAAAGCCATGAGTTGGTTAATCTGACGGATAGTCGCCATTGTAAGATCAAATTGGCTTAAGAAAAGAAACGCTGCTTGCAGAGGAGAAAGTGCTCGCCAAATCAAAAGGACAACAGCCACAAGGCTGCCGACGGTCATATCCCCATCCATAACACGAACAGCACCCCAAAGAATTGTGGCTATCCCTGCAATTTTAATCAAGATCTGAGAGAGATTAGAGGCATAAGCTGTAATGACTTCATTATTTTCCGCAGCTTTGCTCTGGTTGTAGCTTTTCTCATCAAACCGCTTGCTAAACATTGCTTCGCCACCAAGATATTTAAGCGTATTGATTTTACTAAAAGCCTCAAGCATAAACGATAGCTTGTGGTTGTAGGTCATGCTGCTCAGATGAGTGCCTTTGCGAATCATTGGGAAAATAATAGCGGCAAGAATGGCAAAAAAGAGAATAAGAACAATGGGAATAATAACAATTGGTCCTGCGATGATGCCAAGGACAATGAGGAAAAAGATGACAAAAGGACCTTCAAGAATAAGTTGTGCAACGGGGGATGTGAAAAAATCTTTAAGTCCATCAAATTGCTTAATACGGGAAACTTGTTCTGATACAGACGCTCCTTCAACAAGGGTATAAGGAAGTCTTAGAATTTTTGTGACAACGGACGTGCCGATAATCATATTGAGGCGTGCTCCAACATAAGCAAGGCTTTTATTTTGAAAGCCATGGACAATATGATGACAAAGAAGGGCAAGAACAAGTCCGGCAAGAAGATAGTTGAGGGTTTCTGTGGATTTTGTTGGAATGGCCCAATCAAAAACAGACCGTATAAAAAGAGGAAGAGTAAGGGCAAAAAGGGCATTAAGACAACCGATACTAATGAGCTGAAAACCTTGGGGTTTAAAGCGCGTTATGATTTCCCGTATCCATGATTCTTTGATGCCAATGGGTTGTGTCGCTTTTAAAAAATAACAAAATGTGCCTTTAAGAATATGAGTTCGTGGAAGAGTCATAGTGGTTTTGGACGAAAGATCCATGAGCTCTACTTCAATATCATTCGAATGAGTAACGAGATACAGCTTATCTTTTACTATCAGAATACCAGGATGAAAGGGAAGATTTTGAAAGCGTACATTCTTCTTAACCTGACTTGTAAATCCAAGATGAGCCATGAATTCTCTAAGATCATCAAGGGTTAATGTCTTAGCAAGATGAGGTATGGCTTCTACAAGAATATGATCTTCGCCATCAAATCCAAGAGCATCCAGAAGTGGGCGAACGACATGATAAAAATTATAGCTCATACGCATTTCTTTCGATAATCGTTTGATCCTTCACCTCAAATATACGATCCGCCATACGCGCAATACTGGGTCTGTGGGTGATGAAGATAATTGTCATATTCCTTTTAATGCGATCCAGGACTTTCAAGAGTTCTGTGTCTCCCTCCACATCCATGTTCGTATTTGCTTCATCAAGTATAAGAATACGAGGTGCTAGAAGAAGAGCTCTCACAAAACACAAGCGTTGTTGAACGCCAAGAGGAAGATCATTATCAAGGTTGTTCCCAATGATAGAATCATAGCCGTAAGGAAGCTGACTTACCCAACGATCAAGCCCCACTTGACGAGACAGTTCCTTGACATGATGAACGTTGGTATGTCGTGAAAAAAAGGTGAGATTATCCATGACGGTGCCATTAAAAATTTCTCCCTTTGGCGCAAGATAGGCGATTTGTTTGCGAAAATGAGGAATATTAATGGTGCTTAAGGGGGTGCCATCCATGAGGATTTCCCCTGATGTTGGATAAATATTGCTCAACATAAGTTGGGACAATGTTGTTTTACCCGCACCGCTCTTTCCAATAATACTGATAAATTCCCCTTTTTTAATATGCAGGTTGAGGTTTTTGAAAAGAATGTGATCTGTATTCTCATAATTAAAACATATATTTTTAAAGGTGATGCTGCCTTCTAATGTTATTTTGCTACCCCTATCCGTTTCCATAGGAAGTTTAAACACTGCATCAAAGCGCTTTTGAGCGATTTTGAAATATTGAAACCGCGTCCAGACAGAAAGACCTTGCTGCAAGGGTTGAATCACACGATTACTTAAAAAAAGACATGCCGCCATGGCACCAGGAGAAATAGTGTTATGAATAACCTCATTGCCAGCGACATAAATAATTGCACCGAAAAGAATACTTGAAAACATAGACCCAAGATCTCTTGCTTCACTGCTATGAAGATTAATTTTATATTCAATAAAAGATGATTGAAGCTGAATACGCTCAAAGCGTCTTAGAAAAAGAGATTCTATGCCAAGGGATTTAACGGTGTGGTAATTATTGAGCATTTCAATAAGAAAGCTGTATTTACGATCACCAATGTTTTGTCGTTCGACAAGGGTTTCATGAAGTTTATGGCCAAGATAAAGTGCTGAAATGGCGAAGAAAATAAGTATGACAACGGATGCGATAGTAATGGAACGTCCACCAAAATAATCAATGAGGGCAAGGAAAAATAAAAGGAAGGGAAGGTCGAGAAAAATCAAAAAGCTTTGCCCTGCAAGAAATTCTTTTAAGGTGCCAAGGCTTTCCATATTTTCAATATGCTCACCGACACCCATGCGATTGAGAGAGTAAAGATCCGTTTTCATGAGTCGTGAGAAAACAGAAACAGAGGTACTATAGTCAAATTGTTGACCAATCCAGCTCAGGATATAACTTCTTGCAATACGTAAAATACATTCAAGAACAACAGCAATGGAAACACCAACAGCAAGGATGGATAATGTGCCAAGGGCGTGGTTTGGAATGATACGGTCATAGATTTGAAGAATCATCACGGGTAAAATGACCGCAAATATATTGAGACAAATTGTACTCAGTACAACATCCATGCGCTTCCATGGCTGCATAATGGATGATCCTGGCTTTTCTTGTTGGCTAGCAGTGTCCGAAAAAGCCTCATGAGCTCCGTGGGTATTTGATCGCGCACCTGATGTGGCTGATTTCGTTTTATCTTGAATCCCTAAAGCTGCTATTGTGCTCATAAAATAACGCCTACCTGTTCTATTCTTCTGTTATTATGGGAAGAGATTCTTAACAGAAAGTTAACATTCCAAAAAAAGAAGGAAAAAATTTCCTAAAATCAAAAAATTATTTTTAATGAATTTTTAAGACAATTTGTTGTTAGAATAGAGGCAGATATTTTTGAACACATGATACAACTATGAAATCCACTCTGTCACTTTTCTTAACGGTAGGAATTTTATCTCATTTTTCTCCTGTTTTTTCTGCATCTATGAGCCCTGAGGCCATGGATAAGCAGGCGGAGCAAACAAAACCTTTTGATAATGGGGATGATGACGAAACACTTGCCCCAGGAGAAGTCAAAGATCCGTTGGAACCCCTCAACCGTTTTATCTTTGGTGTGAATCAGCGTGTTGATGGTGCTGTTCTTCGTCCTGTGGCCCAAGTGTACGATGACGTAACGCCTAAACCTATTCGCGATTGTGTCACAAATGCTATGAGCAATCTGTGGTTTCCCATTAATTTTGCCAATTTTATTCTTCAAGGGCGCATGGAAAATGCGGGAAAGAGTTTCTTTCGTTTTATTATCAATTCCACTATGGGCGTCCTTGGTATTTTTGATGCAGCGGCTGAGTTTGGCCTTGAGAAAGAGGACACTGGCTTTGGCGATACCCTTGGTTCATGGGGTGTGGAGGCGGGGCCTTATGTTATGCTGCCACTCTTTGGTCCATCAACATTTAGAGGAACCATCGGCTTTGGCGCTGATTATTTTGGCCACCCTTTGTACCTTACAACGCATAATAAAAAAGTCTATAACCGCCGCAACAAACATCATCAATGGTGGCATTGGTATGTGGGTAAACAAGCTCTTGAGTTTGTGAATACCCGTGCGAACTACATTAAAAAGTTGGATGATTTAGAAAAAGAATCCCTCGACTATTATCTCGCTATACGCAGCCTCCACGGTCAAGATATCCAAGCCGCCCAAGACAAAATTCAAAAAGACAGGGCAAAAATTATGACGGGTTAGAAGGGGAAAGAGGAAGTTGGTTTGATGACAGAGCTTCTAACGTTCTCACAAGCCATAGAAAAAGCCAAGAAAGATAATAAGGATAAGAAACCGTACATTTTTCTTGGCAATGGATTCAGTAGAGCCGTATCCAATAAATTTTCGTATCAAGAGTTATTTAAAGAAGCTAAAAAATCAGCATCCTATCCGGAACTTTCAGCTACAGCTAAGAAATTTCTTTCTAAACGTCATAAGAACGATTTAGAGGGAATTATTAAGGAGCTACACACCAGCCAAACATATATAAAAAAGTACGGATACGATGACAAAGAAATTAAAAAAGATATTCGTCTTCTAATGCGTATTTTATTAGAAACCATTTCCAAAACTCACCCGGATTTGCCAAGTACAATAGAAGATACGAAATACAAAAATTGTGAGGATTTTCTTGGCAATTTTGAAGGGATTTACACAATAAATTACGATTTGTTGTTATGTTGGGTAATTAATAATTCCAAAACACTTCCAACTAAGTTTAATGATGGCTTTGGAAACCGATCAGATAATAATCAGGATTTTGTGGAATGGCAACTGGGGGATGATATAAAAGCAAACCTTCTGTATCTTCATGGTGCTATGCACATATTAGATAATGGTGCAAAAGCAAAAAAACTTACTTTTAACAGAACAAATATTCCTCTAAAAGAGCAAATTTCATCGTATCTCCGAAAAAAAGAATACCCTATTTTTGTTTCTGGAGGACGATCAGAGGACAAACTTGAACAAATTATGCATCATGGTTATTTATCAAGATGTTATAGGAGTTTACAATCAATAAAATCCTGCTTGTTCATTTTTGGGTTCGCTTTTAAGGAGAATGATCAACATCTTATAAAGCTTTTGAATAACAATAAAGATTTGTATGTGGGGCTCTTTGGAGACGAAAAACTTGAAGAGAATCAAAAGATTATCTCTCTTTTAAAGGAGATGAATAGTGGAAGAGAAAATGGATTATATTTTTATGATTCTTCCTCCGCAAAAGTATGGGGCTAACTTTCTCTGAAAACCCTAGATCATATTGTCATTTTTTTTAGGAAAACAACCCACATACAACTTGAAAAAATAGTTTTTTGCGCTACTTAACCTTTCAGTAGGTATGATCATTTTTGAGGAGATGTGTTATGATGCGATTGTTTTTTGTGATGACGCTTCTTATATTCTCCTTTCATGCTTCTGTCATAGAGGCCTCTGAAAAGGCTGTATCCAATGATACTCCTCTCAAAAATGAGAAGAGTGAATCGCATGAAGCGCTTCCAACGCCGAAAACGCCACAAAAAACACCCTCAAATGAGCCCAGTGAAAAGAATACCCCGGCCAATGACGCATCATCACCATCGTATTCCTGCTATCCCAAAAAAAGATGCTATGAGATGGCCTCCTGTGAGGAGGCGAAACACCACTGTTTTGTGTGCGGCAATCACGATCTTGACAGGGATAAGGATGGAATCCCGTGTGAAAAACTATGTGGAAGAGGTTAATCCTGGGTGTTTTTCAGTCCACAAAAATACGCGTGAAAAATTCTTTCTTTTTTGAAAAAAACCTGATTCTTTAATGAAATTTTAGGACTTTTCTGTGCTAAATTAGGAGAACAAAAGAGAGAATAAGGTTAAAAACATAGCAATGGCAACGTCTACCCCCCTTCCGGACAGTATGGAGGAACAATTTAATGACCGTGGGTATGTGCTGACAAATTTAGATAAATTGTCAGCTTGGGCCCAGAGTAATTCCTTATGGCCTATGACATTTGGTCTTGCGTGCTGCGCTGTGGAGATGATGCATACGGCGGCGAGTCGCTATGATTTGGACCGTTTTGGAACGTTTTTTCGTCCCAGTCCTCGCCAATCCGATGTCATGATTGTAGCAGGGACCTTGACCAATAAAATGGCACCAGCCCTGCGTAAAGTCTATGACCAAATGCCGGAGCCTCGCTATGTTATTTCCATGGGGAGTTGCGCCAATGGGGGGGGATATTACCACTATTCTTATTCTGTCGTGCGGGGATGCGACCGTATTATTCCCGTTGATGTGTATGTGCCAGGATGTCCGCCAACAGCAGAGGCTCTTTTATACGGTATTTTGCTCCTCA
This sequence comes from Alphaproteobacteria bacterium, assembly GCA_019745755.1. Taxonomy (GTDB): domain Bacteria; phylum Pseudomonadota; class Alphaproteobacteria; order Paracaedibacterales; family JAKBAR01; genus JAKBAR01. The sequence goes on along the minus strand of JAIESS010000017.1, from coordinate 2,595 downwards.
AAAATAAAATCCAGAAAAAAACAGTGTTTTCGAGGTAGCCATTCATGATGAACGAAAAAGATCAACAGTTTTATGTGCGTGTCACAGACCTTTTAAAGGAAGCGTGCTCCACCTGTTCATTTCAACACGATGAATTCACAGTCACGCTTGACTCATTGAGCCAACTTGTACGCTGTGTTACTTTTTTGCGTGATCATCAGGATTGTTCTTTTAGCCAATTGATAGATATGACAGCCGTGGATTATCCAAGTCGTCCTAAGCGGTTTGAGATGGTCTATCATTTTTTGAGTATGAATTATAATAAACGGTTGCGTATGAAAGTACTTGTGAATGATGGTGAGGTTGTGCCGTCTATTACATCGGTATTTCAGGCTGCGGGATGGTACGAGCGAGAAGTTTTTGATTTATACGGCATTGTTTTCCAGGGACATCCAGATCTTCGTCGTATTCTGACCGATTATAATTTTGACGGGTTCCCCTTGCGCAAGGATTTTCCTCTCACAGGGTATGTGGAGGTCCGTTATGACGATACCATCAAAAAAGTCCTGTATGAACCCGTTGTCTTACCCCAAGCGTTTCGCACTTTTGATACGATGAGTCCCTGGGAAGGCATGCTTCAAGGTGCCCTTGAGGGGTATACATTTCCTTTGGAAGATGATGTCGCGCACACTCTTTTGCCAGGCGATGAAAAGGCTTTGAAGGGAGTGGATGCATGACGGGCCTGGATAAAAATCAACATATGAGCAACAAGCACGGTTATACCCTTAATTTTGGGCCGCAACATCCAGCGACCCACGGTGTCCTTCGCCTTGTTCTTGACCTTGATGGTGAGATTGTTGAACGCGCCGATCCTCATATTGGATTTTTGCACCGCGGTACGGAAAAGCTCATCGAGCATAAAACCTATTTACAGGCCATTCCTTACTTTGATCGCCTTGACTATGTGTCGCCCATGAATCAGGAACACGCTTTTGTAATGGCTATTGAAAAGCTCCTCGCTCTTGAGGTGCCAAAACGAGCGAGCTATATTCGGGTGCTGTTTTCTGAATTGACGCGTGTGGCTAACCATCTTCTTAATATTACAACCTTTATTATTGACGTAGGCGGCCTCACGCCTTTTCTTTGGGCCTTTGAAGAGCGCGAAAAAATCATGGAATTTTATGAGCGTGTCTGTGGGGCTCGCCTTCATGCGGCCTATTTTAGACCGGGTGGTGTGCATCAGGATTTACCGGATGGCTTACTCGAGGATATTATGGTGTTTTGTGATCCCTTTCTTCAGATTGTGGATGATATGGAAGCTGTCGTCACACACAATCGTATTTTCAAACAGCGTACCGTAGATGTTGGCAATGTTACTAAGGACCAGGCCATTGAATGGGGGTTTACAGGCCCTATGCTACGTGCTAGCGGTGTGCCATGGGATCTTCGCAAGTCCCAATCCTATGAAATTTACGACGAGCTGGATTTTGATATTCCCATTGGGCTTCACGGCGACTGTTATGATCGCTACCTTGTGCGTGTGGCGGAAATGCGTGAATCCATTAAGCTCGTAAGGCAATGTATCGAACGTATGCCGGACGGTCCTATTAGTGCAAACAATCCTAAAGTGGTGCCACCCAAGCGTGCTGATATGAAATCCTCTATGGAGGCGCTCATTCATCATTTTAAATTGTACACAGAAGGTTTTCACGTGCCGGCCGGTGAAGTCTATACTGCTGTTGAGGCTCCTAAGGGAGAGTTCGGTGTCTACCTTGTGGCGGATGGCTCAAACCGTCCTTATAAATGTAAAATTAGGGCTCCTGGGTTTCCGTTTTTACAAGCAACGGATTGGATATGCAAGGGGTATATGGTATCGGATATTGTTGCCATTGTGGGATCTATGGACATTGTTTTTGGGGAAATTGATCGCTGATGTTTACATTTACAAACGCTCATAAAAAGCTTATTGAGGAGCACATGGCAAAGTATCCTTCGGATAAGCGTCAAAGTGCCTTGTTGCCTGTGCTTGATATTGCACAACGCCAAAATGGTGGCTGGCTTTCCATGGATGCGCTCACCGCTGTGGCCGATGTTGTGGGTATCTCAGTCCTCAAAGCCCATGAGGTGGCGAGCTTTTATACCATGTACCATCTTAAACCCGTGGGCAAATATCACATTCAAGTGTGCGGCACAACCCCATGCTGGCTCCGTGGCGCTGAGGGTGTTCGTGATGTATGCACAAAACATTTAAAAATCGGGATGAAGGAAGTCACAAAAGACGGCCTTTTCAGCATTGAAGAGGTTGAATGTCTTGGTGCCTGTGTCAACGCGCCCGTTGTTCAAATCAATGACAATTATTTTGAGGATCTTGATGAGGCATCGGTGATTGCTTTAATCGATACATGTAAAAAAGAAGGTTTGCCACACTCTTATTCTGCTGTTGGTCGTCATGCGTCTGAGCCAAGAAAAGGGGACGATGATGCTTAAGTCCACTGATCGTATTTTTACAAATCTTTATGGTACTGAGCCTTATACATTAAAGGTTGCTCAAAAACGAGGTGATTGGGACAATACAAAAGCTCTTCTTGCAAGAGGGCGCGATACTATTGTTGCTGA
>JAIESS010000146.1 GCA_019745755.1 Alphaproteobacteria bacterium | reverse complement strand
CAGCGGCACTATTCGATGAAGCCGATGGACCTCGACGAGGCTCTGCTTCAGTTCGAACTGACCGATAAGCCGTTCTTCGTGTTCTACAACCAGCAGACCAAGCGCGCCGAGGCTATTTATCGGCTCAAGGACGGCGGGTTCGGACTCTTGACCCCCGACTAGGGGCCGTCGTGTCGCCGCTAGGGTTCAGGTCGTTGGCACGATTTTGCGGCTCGCTTGTGGCGGGCTGTGGTCGGCGATGGAAAAGCGCGAGCTAGCTCGCGCACTCCCAAAGGACGGGAGTCCGCTCGCCGCAGAAGGTCAAGAGGCCGACCTCCGTCGCCCCGGCCCGTTTGAGGGCGTGGGCGCACGCGAGGGCGGTTCCGCCGGAGGTCACCACGTCGTCGAGCAGGAGGATCCTCGCTCCACGGACTCGGGGGTCGGCAGCGAACGCGCCGGCAAGGTTCACCAGCCGCTCTTGGGTCCCGAGGCCGACCTGGGGCCTCGTCGGCCTCACGCGACGGAGGGCTCTTGTGTCGAGGAGGTCCTTCGGCACGCGCTCGGCGAGCAACTCGGCCTGGTTGAAGCCGCGCTGGGCTCGGCGGATCCAATGGATCGGCACAGGGATGACTCTGTCGTGAGGGGGAGCCATCTGCCGGGCCTCTTCGACCATCTCCGCCATCGGGGCCACCGTATTCAATGTATTTTTCGCGACGAAAACTAATACAGCCGCCCCCACCGTGCCCGGATTCGAGGTAAATTTTAACTTGATCGAGAAATTTCATAGTGTATAGGCCTTATTGACAAATAAAAAAAAGAGCAAGCCCGTCTTTACGTGGCATTGCCCCTTAGTAGTATCATAATTATTGAGGTTTGGGTGCTGAATAATGGGCATAAGGATAGGGAATAAGAGCTCCTTCAGGCATAACCAAGCTATTTTCACCACCTTCAAATCGTCCAAATTCAGCATGATCAATGCAAGCCGATTCCATCAATGCACTCATGGCGATGAGATGATCTTTTGTCATTTTAGTTCTTTTATCTTCGATGACCACCTCGCATTCACTTTCATAGCTCCCTACTAGGGGATCAAGAAACTCTAGATCATTATATGTCAAACGAATGTACGTTAATTTATTCTTATTTTTGAAATTAGGAATCTTTTTCAGGCCACAATGATGAATCCATATTTTTTCTAAATGTTCAAGGCTTTCTAAAGGCGTAAAATCCGTGATATCCGGGCAGTTCATAATGACAAGGTTTTTCGTCTTTGGGAATTTTTGCACAACAGCCTTAAGATAAGGATTGGTCATACCAGAGTTTGCTGTAAATGTTTCACCCAAAAATACGCCTTGAGGGTTACAACGACTAAACGGATATTCCCCCATGATTTCCCCAAAGCTTCCAGAGATCTTATTTTTAGGACTCTGAATATACGCTTCTATGATGAAGGCGGGCTGTTTGGATATCTCTCTATAAAAACTGTTACATACTAAAAGGAAGGCATGCGTATCCTTTGGCACCTTATTGCTTAATATAGTTTCAGCAACAACAAATGTTACATCTTTGATCCCAGTATCTCGGATAATTTCAAAAGGATTACGTGTATCCTGCAGTGTTGTCGCAATATCTGGACGGCCAATAGTTGTAGCAACAGTAGCAGCGCGCACTCTAAGAGGAGCATCTTCTGTACTTACAGCACCGAAACGGGTTTTCCAGTTCATTAAACGCGTAACAATTCCTTCGGGAATGCTCACCTTTACGGTATTTAATCTTGTATTATGTTCATCAACGATCATTTCTAACGCGTTTAAATTTACACTATTTCGTGCTGCTATATCCTGAAAGCCCTTAAGCTGATCTTCAATGGCTTTGAGTTTTTTAGGTTTCTGTATTTCTTCCTCAAGATGATGAATATTATTTTCAACATTAGCTTTGATCACATCAATGCGTTTTCTATCTATTTTGAATCGAGAGGCGAAGGAGGTGATACTCTCTTCTTCATCTTCAGGGAATCCATTGAAAAGCTGATGCACGACGTCTGCATAAGCGATACATCCATCAATATGCTTCAAAAGACCATTTGCCCTAATATCGGTGTCTTTCTCTTCTTTTAGTGCGTTGAAATAGTTCTTAAGCGCGGGTGTATTGTTATGATCAAAACGATAGGGATCCTTGTCTGTCTGTATGAGAGCCTTTTGAGCTGCAATCAATGCGGAAAGAATCGTCTCTTTCTCATTGAGTGTCGTCTCTGATGGATTGGATCGCACAAGAAATGCCGGTTCATTAGCCTTTTGTGGCGGAATGAGCGTTTTATTGCTTTTATCAGAAAGTCGTCCAAAGGAAAGGTAATGCGCGAATTGGGAGGCTTCTTCATCAACACATAAAATTTTTGCTGCAGCATCCTCAAAAAGGGTACGGAAGTTTTTAATAACATCCATGGATGAATAATTACGCGTATGCCCATTTTCATCCTGTATGCCAACGCGTTGAGCGAGTGCATGTGAAGCGCTGCCACACTGAATTGACGTTGATAAAATAAATAAAGACAAAAATAAACTATAAATAATTTTCATTTCTTAAGAACCTTTAGAACAGCATCCTTATTTATATACATATATATTTTTGAAAATACTATAAATTTCATTGCTTCAATTACTTATAATCTTTGTCATAGAGATGTGTTATTTCTCTTTACGCTCTAGTGTTTGATAGCCTTGCTTATACATCGCATCCAGAGTATCCGCTTTCATAGAAAGAAAGACGTATCCAATACTAATAAGACCAAGAAATATAACAAAAGCCCAAAGAAAAAAAGTCACTACTTTCAAAAGGGGCATCATTTTTTGTGAATGCTCAGATTGCTTTAAAAGCGGTTTTGTTCGAGGTTTTCAGCGTTATAAGTGTAAAAATGTGGGAAAAATTTTACGCTCACACCGCCTCGTGGCGTACCTTCAAGCGAGAAACTCAAAGCCCTTGTTTTGTACGCAAGCGGCCTCTCCATGAACTGCATCGCACGGCTTTTTGGGGTTAGTACGCCTGCTGTTTTGAAGTGGGTGTGCGCCTTAGGAGCCAATCTATGCCTTAAAATTGAGCCATTCCCGGAAAACAAAGTGATTGCCATAGAAGTCGATGAATTTTGGCATTATTTAAAAAAGAAGCAAAAAATTTGGATTTTTTTCGTCGAAAAACCCTTGCAAACACCCGATCACTGGAGATAACAATGCGTATTTTCGCCGCCATTCACGTTAATAAAACATTGAAAATTGATCATGCTATCTTTGGTTAACAGTCTTTATTTTTGGGTGTAAAGAATTTGTTAACTTTCTTATTCTACAATTTTATCTAGCTGTTAGAAAGAGACGAAACTCTCTCATGATTCACATTATACTATTGATTTGTCTTGCATTTTCAGCAGGGGCTTTTTCCATGGAGCCTGCAAGCAAAGGGCTTGATATTTCTCAAAGACCAGAGGACCTAAAAAGAACTATTCAATGGGCTTTTGATGAGCACTCTTCCTCTAGCGGGAAGAATTATCTATACCAGGGAGAGGCGACAAGCACCTCCATCATGAGTATTGACCCAGCACACTTTTTCCATACTCTCATTAAAACAGCCCCAAAGGAACAAAAAGATTTTTACTTCCTCGATATTGGCGCAGGTACATTTGGATTGTCAAAAGGAACGGTCGATTACCTCAATCAACAAAAGGATATTCCAGACGATGTTACTATTCATATTGTGGGTGTAACGGGTGAAAACTATGGCGATCCAGAAATTAAGCAAATTGGACGCTGCAAACTCTATAATATTTCCGCCTTTAAAATCGAAGACCTCAAAGAAAGTTTTATGAGCCTTGGCTTTGATTTCACTGGAAAGTTTGATTTGATTGTCGCTGAGTTTGCCTTTATCCACTTTCATGATGCTGTTGGAACCTTTATTCAGGCGTATGACCTCTTGCGTCCAAAAACAGGTCATACACTCATGCATGGCATCCCTGTCTTTTTTGAAGGGCAGATTGATAATCAAGAACTTGTCTGGAACCTCATTGATTTTCTTACAATGACAAAGGCGCCCTTTCTTATTGGACCAGGGCATGGAGATCGTTGGATCCAGTCTTTTTTGCTCAGAAAACCTGATGTACGCCCCCTCACCCTTCCTTTATCATATGGGAGTGGAGCGTTTCCGCCAAGAATTGTCCATACGAAAGAAAAAAGCTATGCAAATTTTATTGTGGGTGACGAGTACATCCGGACCTTTGATCCCGATCGGATTGCTTACCGAACACTTGCTTTTGCAACGGCCAGTGAGTTTTACGGGGATAGGGAGCTCTATGAATGGCTATACACCCATTACGATGATTGGCATAGGATGAATACCAAATGGATCCCCATGATGAAAGATGATCAGCGTGAGCCCATTGAACATAAGAATGCCGTACGTTATACAGCGCCGCCAAAACCCGCACCTGACCCCCTGTTCGCCATAGCCAAACAACACGGAACATTAGAACAGTTTAAGGCTGCTGTTCATCAAGATAACGTCAATAGCAAGGATGAGGGAACTCCTCTTATTATGCTATTGGATGATGAAAAGACGGATTGGCTCTTGCTTGAATCGGGTTTAGATGTCGATGTGAATGCCACAGATAGGAACAAAAAAACGGTCTTATTCGGTTGGCATAAAAACTCAGATATGATGGAGAGACGTGAACCTCTTTTGAATACCTATCTCAAGAAAGGTGCTGACGTTAATCACCGAGATAGAGATGGTAATACGCCCCTTCACGATGCGGTGCAACTAAGATCATCCGATGTCGTAGCGTGGCTGCTCACCCATGGTGCAGACTCAGCCCTTCAAAATAAGAAAGGATATACAGCCTTTGATCTTCCTCAGGCCAGGCGCGATTATGACGTTGAGCATGTGATTGAAAGCTATAACGAGGGAAAAGTATCATCTCCCTAAGGGGAGGAGTCTTTCCCTCAATGACTGACTTAATCTTCTCAAAACAAGTATAGCCAGGATGTACCGGTTTGATTACACTGGGAACGGTGCTTTTTCAAAAATTTTTTAGCTCCTCATGTTTACACGCACACGACGCCACGGAACGCTTGATATACCTATGCATTTTCTCCCCCTTGTCCATCTTTATTTAAATTTGATCTCTTTGCGCAGTTTAATAATACCCATAAGATTAATAAGCATTAACAGTCCTCCCGATAGCGTCATAATGAGGAACACTCTGCTTTGGCCAAAATCAAAGTAGGAGAAAAAAGGAAAGGCAAGGAGCGCATAAGCGTAATAGATTTTCTCGCCATGTTTTGGAAATAAAAAGCGTGCACTTTTGAGACCCACAGCAAAATAGGCAATAATCGTTGTAAAACCCGCGATAAAAATGAGAACCGCCATAAAATAAGGCGTACCCGGAAAATAATTGGAGAGAGCAAACGCCACATATTCAGAGGCTTGCATATCTGTGTGAATATTCCACACGCCTGTGACAAGGACAACCAGCATACTCATGGTACAAATAATACCATCTGTCAAAAGGGAGAAGATAGCCATGCGGGCTTGGTGTTCTGGTTTTTGGGATTGTGATTCACTTTGAATAATCGCATCAAAACCGATACCAATATCCCCTGAGTATACGGCACGGGACATACCACTTTGCGCCGCAATCAAAAACGTACTTCCCACAAAGCCACCAAGGGGTGCGTGACCACTAAACGCACCATCAAAGACGAGGCCTAATACGGAGGGAATTTCACTCACATTAAGGGCAATCACCCACAAGCACATGACAACATAACCAATCATAAATGCCGGCATGAGAATACAGCATATATTGGCAAGGCGTTTGATACCTCCAAGACTGCTGTAGATCACCGCAATAAGTAAGGCGCCTATAATAATGGATTTGTTAAAGCTAAAGGTATGGCTCACCGTGTCTGTAATGATAAGGAAAATAGAAATCTCAACACCGTAAATACACAGCAACACAGCAATAATAATTGGGATAATTTTAAGGCCAAAGGCTGCTTTGAGATAGTACATGGGACCACCGTCATAACCACCTTTGCCATTGGGAACTCTGTATTTCATCCCTAAATAAATCTCGGAATATTTAATGAGCATTCCCGAAAATGACGCGATCCATAACCAAAAGAGGGCACCGGGCCCGCCAATAAGAACGGCTGTCACAACGCCGACGATATTACCAATGCCCACCATGCCGCCAACAGATGCGAAGTAAAGCCGTAAAGGATTGGTTCCAGTAGCACCTCTATGAGCTTCCGCATTAAGGTCTGTGAGGGTTTGCCTAAGCCTACCCATCATTCTAAATTGGAAGAAACGTGTTTTGATGGTGAAGTAAAGCCCAAAGAGGGAGACAAGTGTGAAGCCAATATAGCTCCATAAAAATTCATCAACAATGGTGAGGTAGTTAAAAATTGTATCTGTCATGGCCATGCCTTTAAAAAATGAGAAAAAAATCAGTCAAACGAAATCAGATACGCTTTCGCTTTCGACAAAATATTTTTTCAAAGTAAAGGCACTGCATTTTTAATCTATCAACTATAGATGGGTTTCTCTTTCAGAGTCTCAATTCTTCGACATAAAATCAAAGAATAAAAAGCGACTGGAGGTAATGTTACGTATTTTGTTGCAATAATACAATAAAAAACATTTTTTAAGGCAACCTCATTAAAATTATCCACAGGGAAATAGTATGCGATCAAACCCCATACACCTCAACCTAAAGACTCCACAGCTCTCCACGCCATTACTACAATAATGATTACGACAAGAATGACAAATATGACAAATCTTAACAGGTCCCACCATACCCACCCTTTACGATATTTTATGGGGTGGTACCCCCTCTTGGTTTACAGGGCGTGGGGGAAGGCATCTTCCCTTCAAATGTTACAATTATTAACAAAAAGTTAATTTTTGAAGGTCCCACCATACCCACCCTTCGGTAGGACCTCAGGGTGGGGGAAGCCATCCTCCCTCTTTGGACCTTCTTGTTTTTTGAAAAAACAGGGGCTCAGCTCCCTTTTACAGAAAGTTAAAATTTTTCATAATCCCCCCCCAAACAGGGGCCAAACAGAGTGCTTCACAGCTGTCAAAGCGTCTCTATCATCAGAATACATCTCATTCTTTAATAAAGAGTTAATAAAATGACCACAGCCCCATATTTTCTCATGAGATTTCCCTGATTCTCCCCTCTTGTGAAAAGAAAAAAACTTCGCTAAATTTGCACTAGTTTTTCATGCTCCAATCACGATTTGCCTTCCATGCAGACATTACTGGTTTTAAAAAACTTATGACAATCAACATACGCTACGCTCTCCCTTTTTTACTTCTTACAGCATGCACACACAAGGAACCCATTATGAATAACAACCCTCTCACTATTGTCACAACATGCCAACCTGATCGTGCACCCGTTCTTCACACACCGGCAAAGGATGTAGAGTTCCCTCTCTCCCAAGAGATAAAAGACCTTATCGCTGGAATGAAAGATTTGATGGAGCATAAGCTGTACGCAGCAGGATTGGCGGCGGTGCAAGTAGGTGCGCCGTATAAAGTCATTGTGTATCAGGTGACACCCGAAGCACTTAAAATTCGAGAAGATGCCCGTGATGTTGTGCCACCAACAGCATTGATTAACCCATCCTACGAGATTATCCAAGGTTCAGGCACAACATTTGATTGGGAGTTTTGTTTTTCAGTGCTCGATCAAGGCGGCAAAGTCACACGCCCCACATCGATAAAATACACAGGCTATGATGAAGACGGTCATTTTATTGAGGGCGAAGCCCATGGATTCCTTGCGCGCCTCCTTCAACATGAAATTGATCATGTCAATGGCTTACTCTGCAGCCGCCTTTACCCTAGTGGGGGCTTTTATGGCCCCCGTGACGCAATGTTTAAGATCCGTGAGGAAGAGATTGCAAAGAAGAAAGAGCTTTCGACATAGAACTATTGTTAACACTCCAAAGCTGTTTGTAAAATTGATCCTTGGAGCCAGGGAAAGCTTTTTCTACCTGCGTTACGATGACATTAAAACGCATCTCAACATCGCGGTTACACCAAATATCATAGCGTATCTTTTCAATAAGTTTTGGCATGTCTGTATGCAGGAGTGTTACACGTTCTTTGTATGTTTCCTGATTATTAAGCACATTAAGATCAACATCAAGGGCCCTAATAAGGGATTGACGTCTGACTTCAAGGGCTGCAAAAGCTTTCCTTCTTTTTACTTTTTCTTCTTTTCGAGCAGCATAGATAGTGAGCCCCTTTTTCGTTTCAGGCATTTTTTTTTGAACTCTAAGCGGAGACGTCATGGTCTTAGAGTGCTTTTTCTTAGCATGCGTTCTTTTTTGAGTCACATAAGCATTTGGAAGGCCTTGTATTTGTGTAATGCGCATTGTCGTACGTGGCCGTAACTCACGATCACTTCCTTGCGCTCTACCATTGTGGCTTGCAATTATATCAGAGGATGCTCCTAAGCAAAGGACCATAACTGCTATTAAATTCAAGATATTTTTCAAAATCATTTTCCTTCACATAAAATTAAATAAAATATGCCTATCTGCTATTTTTTTATATAGTTATTGAAAATGAAAAATACAAGTGAGTTATAAAGACACAAAAAAGGGGGGGCATACCCCCTTTCCTTTTACCCTTATTTATGCACTATTATTTTGGATGATAGGCGTTATAGATATCTTGAACTTGGAAAAGATTTTGTTTTTGGAACTGATCATAAGGGCGGGTTAGAAGAATAATCTTTCCTGTTTTATTGTGAACGGTAGGCACAGCAAAAAGGTCCCAATTTCCCATACTTGTTTCGATCCACGGTTCATATGTACCACTATTAATTAAGTCTAAAGCATTACGAATGGCTTTAACATGGATGTGGTTTTGTTGATTGGGTATATTAGATACTTCAATACGCAAATATTTAAATATAGGTCTATTGATGGTTCCTTCAACATCGCGTACTTTAACGAGGTAGCGATCAATTTTAGGGGTTGAACTCATGTGAACGGCCCCTATGTTGTTCCCTGATGTAAGTGCAGCAATAGCATTAAAGGATCGTTGATCTTCTGGAAAATATATTATGTTTGTGACAGGATCAGGAGCACGTTTGTTTATGAAAAGAGTCTCTTCGAAGGGGGAATACAAATGATTGAGACCCGTAGAAATACATGGTTTATTTTCAGAAAAAAGCGCTTTGTTAAGGGTAAGTTGCGTTGCTTGAAGTTTTTGACCAATATCGTCGAGTCTTTTTTTCTGTTCCTGAATGACCTCAAGTTTGTGTGTGTACTCCTCAATACTTTTTTTGATGCCTGTAAAGGATTTATCAGAAATGGCATTAAAATGTGATGCGATATAATCCACAGGATCACCCGTGGCAAAAAGAAATTCGAAATCAAAAAGATCTTTATCTCTTAATTTTTTCAGAAACGTATGAAGTTGTTGTTGGATAGTTTCTTTTTCTTGTTGTGTTAACTTTTCAAATTTATTGGCAAAAGCATTGCTTATAATTTCATTTGCCCAACCTTCAATTTCTGCATTATCTCGTGCTTGTTGATTGTCTTGGATGGTTATATTAACTTTTTCAACAATTTTTTCGCCTTGAGATGTAATGTCCTGTGCTTTTTGTTGCCATGCCGGGCCTTGATTTTGGTTCTGTGTCTTTTTCGGTGCTATCTCTGTTTTTTTCTTGAGCCACATACCACCAATGAATTGTTGAAGGATCCTCAATATTTCTCTTTTTGTCTGCGGTGTGACTTCATTAATCTTATCTAATTTTTTTTTAAGCATTGCTTCAATTTCTCCGGGTGATGTAGGAAATCTACTGTAAGCAATGGCAAGATCGCGTCCTTTATCATCACCTTGTTTTTTTGCGTATTTATCAGCCTTGCCCTTAAACCACATCGTTGCCGCTCTTTTTGCTTCATATTTAAGAACACTGAGGGGATCACTGGAACGCATTGTGCCCCCTGTGTGTTTTCCCTGTGTGATTTGTTTCAATTTTTTTTCATTCCATGAGAAGGATGATGTTTTAAATACACCCGAGTTTCTTTCAACAAGAGCATTAACACGCGCAAGAAACGCGCGGGATTTTTCAGGACTTATTTTTTTGTTTCCTGCAACGGATTTCAAGTAATGCTTTGCATCAGGCTGTAGGGTAGGTAATTCATAAAAATCCGCCACAATTTTTTCCAAAATATGTGATTTAAGGTCAGCATCTTGTAACAAAGGATCGCTAAAAAAGGGATTTGTACGCCGTTCTTTAAAATATCTTTGAGAAAGCATAATAAGAAAAAGATGGCCGTGATAACTATTGATTTCATCCTTTGTCCAGTCGGCTGAAGGGAGCTTTCCAAAAAACAGGGGAAGATTATGATCACCATCAAGGCGTGGGAGAGGATCCTTTCCAGAGCCAAGATCTTTATCAACCATGATTTCGATACCCTTCATCATGAGCAAAAATTCTTCGCTTGTGGGACCTGCTTTTCCTTTAAATTGCGGGGATTTTTTTATGGTTGTATTTTCTGGATCCGTGACTTCTTGGCATGTAAGAAGATCCATGAGACGATGCGTGTCTTCCCTTTTTATAAGATAGTTCATAGCACCCTTAAAATCATTGGGAAGTGCTGCCTCCACAGAGCTTACATGAGGCAATACTGTGAAGCAGGTGAGAGTAAGGAAAAAATGTCGATGGGATGGTGTGCGCATAATGTTTCTATCTGATATGGGAATATAGTTTTATTTAGATGATAGTACATAAAAATGAATGAAGTGTTAATGATATTACAGGTTTTTTTGTAAGACCCCCTTAGATTTGTGATGATACTTTAGCATTTGGTATATTTTACCCTTATAAATCTTAGGCCGCACAAGTAGTACAACTCTCCCCACCAATACGAAATTTAACTTTTGATTCATAAAATTTTCTGATAGATTATTTTTGGTATAAATCATATCTTATTAAAATGAGTATAAAAAATGAAAAAAATTCTACAATATTTTACTTTTACGACAATTTTCTCTATCGGTATATCTTTTGCTTCTGATTATGATAAAAGAATAGCTTCCATGGAATTTTCTTTATCTTCACAAAGGATTGGCATAATCAAGGTAATGAAGCGACTTGATTCTGATTCTATTTCTAATCTTCCCACACATCAATCAGTGAAAGATCAATATACAGCCCTCTCATCACCTCAACCGTTTAATGCTTATGAAATGATGGTGTATGCAGAAAAAACAAATAATGGAAATATTTTTTCACTGCTCGACCCAGAGCTTTATAATCCTGATGCCGCCTTATTATTAACAGCCGTAAAGGACGATGCCCTCACTTTAGGTATTGATGATCTATGGACCCCCATAAAAGAAGCTGCACATGATAATAATCATGACACGGTTTTGTCTGAAATGGATCGATTAGGGCTTCTTAAGGATCTCCCCGCAGAAGAGTTAGAGGAAAGAAAAATTTCAGCACCGATTAAGTTTCAGGCAGCTAAAAAGAAAAAAGAAGAGGAAGATGCTGTAAAAAATGAAGCAAAAAGAAAATTAGAAGAAGCTTCTTCTTTAAAAAAAGCAAAAAAACGCCTTGAAAAAGAAGCTGAAAAGAAAAAACTGGAAGCAAAAAAGACTGCTCCCATTAAACTAACTCCAAAAGGCGGAATACTTTTTAAATTACCTCCTCATAAAAACTCTCTCTCAAGTACCCTTGAACAATTTAAGAAAGAACGCCTTGAAAAAGAAGAAGCTGATCGCATAATAGAAGAAACTCGCGTAAAAGCTCAGAAAGAGGAACAAGAGAAGCGTCTTAAAATAGCCAACGACCTAAAGATATCGTTAGCGTATAAGGCTATTGAAGCCTTGCCTTCATTCCAAATAAATGGACAGAAATTTCAAAAAGGACATGATGTTAATACTGTTTTTGGCTATTTAAATCTTATTGAGTTTCAGTCCAAGCTTCCTGAAAAAGAAAGTGACATAAAATCTGCAGGACTAGACAAAAATATTGAAGCTATTGCAATGAAAATGTCGAATGCTCAAAGAAAAGAATGGAATAACACTCATTAATACCCATTAAAAATCAATCTACACATACCCCATGGCCTCGTGCTGTGGGGTATTTTTATGCCGGCGTTTTAATATCGTCCCAAAATCTTTGTTATTTGCTCCTCCAAAGATAATGCATAACTATCCATGATCATGTCCGAGGTGCCTTGATTGCGAATCCATGTCATTTGACGTTTGGCATATTGGCGTGTGTGTTGCTGCCCGAGCGTGATGGCTGCCGCAACGTTAACATCTCCCTTGAGATAGGCTGTGATGGCTGCCACTCCTGTTGCTTTAAGAATGGGATGATCTGAAGAAAGGTTCCTTTGAAGGAGTTCTTTGACTTCAGTAATGGCCCCCTCCCCCACCATTCGCTCAAAACGTGTATCAATGGCTGCATAGAGAGCTTCTCGCTCCGGTATAAGGGCAATGGTCATAAAACGACAAGACAAAGGGGGGGTGCGAACGTTGTAAAAATCTTCAATGGGCTGTTGTGTTGCTAAAAATACTTCATACGCCCGAAGAAATCGCTGGGAATCCGTATAAGTAGCACTGTTTGGGAAAACATAGGCAGCCTTCAATGCATCCAACGGCTGATCACGCAGATCACGAACATAGCAGCGAATATCCTTTGGCACGTCTGGTATGGGGGATAACCCCTCCCTCAGACACTTTAAATACATACCCGTGCCCCCCACCACAATGGGCACAAAACCACCTACAAAGGCTTGCTCAATATGATACACAGCCTCCCGCAGCCACCATCCCGTGGACGCTTTTTCATCCCCCGATAACACACCATCAAGAGCATAAGGTGCTTGTGATTTTTCTATAACTGTAGGACGTGCCGTGAGAATTGAGAGATGGTCATAGAGCTGCATACTATCCGCATTAATGAGGGCACCCCCTACGTGCTTCGCCAAGGACAGCGCCAAGGGTGTTTTTCCACTGGCCGTAGGACCCGTGATAATAATACACGTGCTATCTTTCAAAAATCACTCCTTTGCTGTGGGGTTTTCTTGTATCAAGAATTATTTCTAACGCGAAAAAATACTCAATCCATTCAATGTCTTTAATCTTACAATAAATTTCAATGCCATATTCATCTTTCAATAGCGTTGAGATAAAATTACGATAGCCATTGATTTATAAGGGTCGCCTGCATTAAGCTAGCGAAAATGTGTTTATCTTAACCTTGAAAAGGATAGAATTTTTATGGCTAAAATCGAATGGGGCATTAAGCGTATGTGCCAAGCCTGTGGTGTGCGTTTTTATGACCTTCAAAAAACCCCTATCACCTGCCCAAAGTGCCAAGCCCCTTATGAAATCATTGCCCCCACAAAAGGACGTCGTGGCCGCCAAGCAGCTCTTGATGATAGCAAAATGGCAGCTCTTGATGATCTTTCTCTCCAAGATTCCCTCGATCTTCCAGATGATTTGGCTGAAGATGTAGCCGACCCACTCATTGAAGATGCGGATGACCTTGATGAAGGTTTGGATGATGTTGTTGATGTCATTGACCACGATCGCAAAGACGATCATTAAACATCCCCATTTCTCCTAGATTCTTAAAAAATTACAAAAGGAAAGCTTTGCTATGCTTTCCTTTTATTTTCACAAAAATCCTTCTTTCTCTAAAATTATCCCATTCCTTAGTCTTTTTTTAATAGAGCTGTGCTAGTATTTTACTATATGACATATGAATAAAGCAGTTAAGGCGTATGCAATTTGATCTTATTATTATTGGGGCTGGCCCGGGTGGCTATGTGGCAGCCATTCGTGCAGCACAACTCGGCATGAAAGTTGCCGTGGTGGATAGCCGTGCTAAGGCGGGTGGTACGTGTCTTAATGTAGGGTGTATTCCCTCAAAAACACTTCTTCACAGTTCCCACAAATATTGGTCTGCTAATAATGAATTCGATCATTACGGTATTACCTGTGACAATGTAGACATTGATCTTAAAAAAATGATTGCGCACAAGGATGCCATTATTGACGATTTAACGTCGGGGATTGGATTCCTTTTTCGGAAAAATAAAATCGAGTTTATTCATGGTCGTGCGTCTTTCAAAAAGAGTGAGGAAAAAACAACCGTTCAGGTCCAACCGATTGATGAAGGAGGGAAGATTGCTGGCGACGTAAAGATCCTTGAGGCCCCCCATATTATCATTGCCACAGGGTCAAAACCCATTGAAATCCCTGGTCTTCCTTTTGATGAGAAAAAGATTTTGTCATCGACGGGAGCCCTTACCCTGACACATGCCCCCCATCATCTCGTAGTGATTGGCGGTGGCTATATTGGTCTCGAGCTTGGTTCCGTATGGCGGCGTCTTGGCTCCGAAGTGACGGTGGTGGAGGCTATGCCCGATATTGTTATGACCATGGACAAGGATGTACGGGACAGTTTGAAAAAATCCTTGATGAATCTTGGCATAAGTTTTAAATTTCACCGCAAGGTTTTTGGCTACAGGCAACATGAAAAGAAAATGCATCTCCAGCTTGCCGCTACCAATGAGACCTTGGAAAAAGAAGAAATGATGGTATGCGACGCCGTCCTTGTGGCTGTTGGACGCACACCCTGCACAGATCATCTTGGGCTAAAGGATGTAGGTATTGCAACGGACGAGCGCGGATTTATTACTGTGGACAAGGGCTTTAAAACAAGCTGTGCTGGTGTTTACGCCATTGGGGACGTGATTGGCGGCATGATGCTGGCCCATAAAGCAGAAGAAGAAGGCATTGCCCTTGTGGAGTCTTTGAACACGCAAGCTGGGCATATCAATTATAATGTTATTCCCGCTGTGATCTTTACCCAGCCAGAGGTGGCATCCGTGGGCTTAACGGAGGAACAAGCAAAGGAACAAGGATATACACTAAAGATTGGTAAGTTCCCCATGGCCGCCAATAGCTTGGCCAAGGCCATTTCACAAACCGAGGGCTTTGTGAAGATTATTGCGGATCAAAAAACGGACCGTGTCCTTGGGGTACATATCGTGGGGGCTCAGGCCGGGGCCATGATTGCGGAAGCTGCTATAGCCATGGAGTTCAGTGCGTCTGCAGAAGATCTAGCGCGCACATGCCATGCTCACCCTACCTTCAGCGAAGCCCTTAAAGAAGCAGGGTGGGAAACCTTTTCCAAGGCACTTCACAAGTAGAATGGGGCGCGGGGATGTTAGTCCAGTTCACAGCATTGAACGAAGCGGGAGAAATCGTAACGGATACGCATCATAGCGGGGGGAAGAGTGATTTGCACACCCATCTTAGGGAGCATCATCTTACTCTTGTGCATTCAAAAACGCTTCGCCCCCATGGCTTTCTTGGTAGTGTTCTCAGCAATTTTTTGCCAGGTCTTAGGACTGTCCCCCTCCATGATATATCCTCGTTCATGCTGCGTCTTTCAGTTCTGCTTGAGGCGGGTCGTCCCTTACTGGATGCTTTGGAGGATGTGCGTCAGTCCTTGGACAACACGCACCTTGTGTACGTTGCCACCATGCTTAAAGTAAAACTGCAACAGGGTACAGACTTTGTAAGCGGACTTAACCTTTTTCCTACAATATTTGACACAATGGTGATTAAAATCATCGATCGCGGCATGAAATCAGGGAAGCTGGCGGAGCATGTGAAAAAGGCTCATGAATCATTACAGCAAAAAATGACCTATCAGAAGCGTTTTAAGAAAATCACCCTGTATCCCGCTTTTTTGCTCATTACTATGGTCGTTATGTTTGTGGGTTTCAGCCAATTTCTCCTTCCCGAAGTTGTAAGGTATATGGAAGATATGGGCACAAAGGAGCTCCCTCTAGCCAGCCAGCTGCTTATGATAACGCGGGATTTTTTTGAGCATTACGGTTTTATGCTTTTGTTTTTTCTGGGACTTTGCATTCTTATGGTGATTGGGTTTATCAGCCACCCACGCATTCAATACTATCTCACCCCTCTTGTGGCAAGAATTCCAGGATTTGGTCACTTTTACACACGACTATCCTTGCTGCCTTGGCTATGCACAGTAGGTGAGTTGTACGGTGTGGGTGTGGATTTTAAAAACAGCTTAGAGGAAGGAAAAGAAAGCATTAAGAATCCTTATTTTCGACGTAAAATTAAAGCCATGCACCAAACACTCCTCGACGGCGTTCCCTTGGCCACCACCATGAAGGAATCGATGCTGTTTCCCACCTTCGTCATTGCTTTGTGCGACCTCGGCATGAAAAGTGGCAATCTCTCCTCTTTTTTTATGAAGGCCTATGAGTTTGAGAAGGACGCCATTCATACAAGTATCACCAAAACTCTTGGCATCCTAGAGCCCCTTCTTATTATTCTCATGGGGGGTCTTTTACTATGGCTCGTCATGGCTGTCATCTTGCCTCTTTATGGAAATTTAAACATATGATACTATAAGTACACACAAGAACATTATTATAAAATATTGTTATGATAAATTTTTTTCTTTTTCTTACTTTCTCTCTCCCTCTGTGTGCGCAAGATGGTCTCACAACCGTTGAGACTCGATCCAAAGCACTACAACAAGAAACACAACACCAAGTCCTATCCGATGATGTGACTGCACTTAGGCAATCATTCGCCCCCCTCGAACGACGGGCAACGGAGAATGAACGGGAAAAAATTGTTCAAAGCATTTTCCGCATCGAAGCCGCCAAAATGCTGGTAGACGGTAACGTTGGCTATGATTTTTCAAAGAACTACAAGAATCTTGAAGAGGTCAACACACCTGCAGAACAACACCACTATTCTTTTCTTTTTTGGATTATAAGAGCATCTCACCTTCTTTTGGAAAGCCCCCAAATGGACTTTGATCTCGTCCATAAAATAACGCTCCACACTGCCGCTGAATACGACAAGGCCCCTTGGCTCCACGCGTTTCTTAAGCTTGATAAAAATAAAAAATCCTTGGGCTTTTTTTATAATGTGTTGAAAGAAAGTAGCGCCAGCGCTCTCAGTACATTTGAGTATACAAAAACAAGGAATGCAGAAAGAAGCCAAGACATAAAGGCTCGTCCCTCCATGGACGTAGATTTTACACAAGAGCAACAAGACTGGGTGAGGGCTGTAAGCGAAAAAAAGGGCATCCCCTTCTCAAGGGATGTTATCCCTCTTGGGAAATATACATTCCATAGGTATGAGCAGTCAACATCGGGTTATTGTGTTTTTTACGGCACCAGGGGGGCATATCCTGTTGATAAGGGAAGGGGCCCGGGTGACCGAGCCCTTGTGGAGAATTATAGACGGCAAATTATCGCCAATATAGATGATCCCGTAGTTTTAAGGCTCCTTGAAAAGAGTGTGATTGATGACTGGACAAAAATTATGACGGGAAAGGTTCCATCAGCATGGACTCACCCCGCAACAGATATCAATGCATTTAAAAACAATACTCAAACACCACCAAAGGACTATACAAATACAAATTACAGCCGATATGCCAAGAACATATTGATAGCTAGTGGCTACAAAGAAAATGAGGTTCCTACATCCATCAATAAGGAAACACTGAAAAAAATTGTAAATCATGAATTATCAAAAACATCCCGTGGCTGGTCAGAGTTTCATTGGGTACTCACCTATATGGATATTATCGCGTATCTGAATGGTCTTAATCTTATTGAAATTACTCAAGGGGCAATCAAAAGCCATTCCTGCTTTATGTTCCAACATGGGATTAACGTTTTTATCACCGGTAATACCAATCACGTATCGAGGCTTGTGCGCCATGATAACACGGATGCAAGCCTTATAGCCTATATTCAGGCAAGAGAGCATGAAAAATACCATGGGTATTAAACCCTTTACATTTTTTCCCTGAAAAATGAATCCCTATTTTTTTGTAAAAATTTAAATTTGTTATTTGAAAAAAACTGTGTAACGCTGTATAAAGTACATCCACTCATGCGATATTTAAAGGAAAGAAATGTCTCTTCATCAAGT
Source organism: Alphaproteobacteria bacterium (assembly GCA_019745755.1). Classification (GTDB taxonomy): domain Bacteria; phylum Pseudomonadota; class Alphaproteobacteria; order Paracaedibacterales; family JAKBAR01; genus JAKBAR01. The sequence goes on along the minus strand of JAIESS010000146.1, from coordinate 224 downwards.
GACCGACAGTACGTTTGACAAGGATGTGCTTCAAAGTGATATGCCTGTGATCGTTGATTTTTGGGCGGAATGGTGCGGTCCGTGCCGTATGCTGCTCCCCGTTTTGGAAGAAGCTGCTCCGGAAGTTGCTGGTCGTGTCAAAATTATGAAGGTCAACGTGGATCAATGCCCACAAGTTGCTACACGCTTTAATGTGCGCAGCATCCCCACTATGATTTTTTTCA
>JAIESS010000106.1 GCA_019745755.1 Alphaproteobacteria bacterium | reverse complement strand
TTTTCATTAACAGTCTCTGTTTCCGTGGCTTCTTCGTGCGCTGATGCTGCGTCATGAAGTTTTTCTGCTTCTACCGCATGATGCTCCGCTTGCGCTTTATGCTCCTCATGGAGTCCCACATGATGATCTGCTTGAGCACTGTGATGCGCATGAAGATCAGCATGATTATTTGGATCTATTCCTGCGATGACAGCACTGCCGTTTTCACTTTCCTGCATAGCTTCTGTTGCAACATCATTGGAAACTTCTTCAGATGCTATTCCTGCAAGCATTGTCGACATTAAAAGTGCCGTTGTTGTCAAAAGTATTTTCATAATCTAAAGTCCTTTATATCATTAACCATATTTACGAGTATAAGGATCGAAACTTAATTTTTAGTTAATATTCAGGAGGACATATCAAAAAAAATATAGGGTCAAAATTAAGCATTCATTAAGAGAATTCTTTGTAGATTTGAGGGAGGAGTAACGGTTTGATCTACATATGATTATTTTATCCCCACAGGCTTATGCTTTTTTATCATCATCCGTAGCAAACATTCTTGGGTATGAGCATGCTTCCGTTTCTCTAAACTCATATCCTGATGGTGAAATGATTATGGATATAAAAACGGATCTTTATGATAAGGATGTGATTATTTTTCATGGAACGCGACCAATATCAATGCATCATGATTTTTTTGAGCTTATGTTTTTGATGGATTATGCAAAGCAGCAAGGGGCAAAATCGGTAACTGTTATTTTTTCCTATTTAGCCTATCTTCGACAAGATCAACATTATGGTTTTCAACCTTTATCAACACTGCGTCGTATTATTGGAGCTTACACACATTGTCGATTTTATATTCTTCATCCTCACAGTGATGTACGTTCTTTGGGGATACAGGAAATTCTTCCTTATGATTTATATGCATCATGGATAGATGAAAACAATATGAAATCAGCTCTTCTGATAGCACCAGATCAGGGGCGCACAAGTATGGTGGAAATATTAGCAAAGAAGCAGGCTATGGATAGGGTGATTTTTTCTAAACAACGGATTAATGATTCTATTGTCTATTCTTGTCCTAATTCCGATGCCATTCAAGGGAGAGATTGTCTCATCATTGATGATATGATGGATTCGGGGATGACGTTGCTGCACCTTTCCCATTTTTTAAAAGAATCTTGTTCAAAAAGTATAACAGCTCTTGTTACACATAATTTGGCAACACGCAAAATGCTGACACTATTGCAACAGCATATGCATATTTTCTTTACGGATTCACTTCCCCAAAAGAAATCAATACATATTCTAGCCTTAGATAGGTTCTTAGCCGATTTTATAAAAGAAGAAATAGGGACTATTCACTGCGCTCAAACGCACAACGTGTATAAATCACATGGCTTGTGAAGGTGACGAGGATTCCCGTAAAAAGAAAACGAAGAGTAAGAGCGATGATGCCAAAGACGATGATATTCATCCAGCCAAGCATAAGTGTTGCAACACCAAGGCTGACACAAAGCTCAAAAATAAAAAGGGCAAGATAGCCAAAGAAAAGCTCTGAGTGAACAGGTTTAACCATATGAAATACAAAACTGAGAGTACGTTTATCATCAAATCCCATAGCAATAAGGCCAATAAAAACACAAAAGAAGGGGGCTCCCCAAAGACAAAAGGCCACCACAATCATGAGGGAAAGAAAAGAAGCTCCCATGGTGGTCCCTACTAAAAAAATAAGGGCTCCTGCCACAACAAGAGAAAAACCCATGGCAATAGAATAGATCACAAAGGCTTTTTCATTCTTACCAAATGTTAATGCCTTTGTATGTTCTTGAAAGGCAAGCGCTTTGTACCAGCTAACGCTTACAGATGCCATAATAAAAAATGAGGCGATGATCTCAATGATAAAGTAGATTGTGGAAAAAATAAGAGGCGCCGCTATATGGATGATAAGAGCAAGGATAAACCAGGGTGCACACATACGCACATAGTCACTTGCAAATGTTTTTTGAATGGCTTCTTCAAAGGATTTTCGTACAGAAAAATCTTTCGTATCCTCAAAGACCTTTAACCGGTAGGATGCTTCCTCGTTTTTAAAAATCCGCATAACAACAGTTTTGGAATATTACGTAGGATGATATTATCACGCTCGCCTACAAAGTACATGGGGAAAAGAAAAAGACGGATTTATTAAAAAGAGATGAGGCTTCTCACATGGACTTTGCTAATTGTATGAAATCTTCCAAAGGAAGCTCTTCGGGGCGGGCACCTGGCTTGATGCCAAGGCTGATGATTTGCTCTTCAGAAAGAATCGTCTTAAGGCTGGATTTCAGCATTTTGCGTCGCTGACCAAAAGCAAGCCCTGTTACACGTTCAAGGGATGGAATGAGATATTTTTCTTCCTCAGTGAGTGATTTAGGAATCAGCTGAATAACCGATGATGTAACTTTGGGGGCTGGAATAAACGCTTCTGGAGGTAAATGAAAGAGAATTTTTGCATCAGATACATACCGGCTTATAATGCTAAGGCGACCGTAAGCGTTTGTGCCCTCACGCGCCACAATACGCTCCGCTACTTCCTTTTGAAACATCAATGTCATAGAGGCAATAAGGTCAAGCTCCTTGAGCCAATTCAAGAGGAGCTGAGTTCCTATATTATAGGGAAGGTTCGCCACAATATGGAGGGGATGTGCGATGGCATTTTCCTGAACAAATTGTGCGAGTTTAAATTTAAGGGCATCTGTATTCAGAACGGTGAGGCGCCCATCGCTTGCCTCCACAAGGCTTTGGAGAAGGGTTACACAGCGGAGATCCTTTTCAATGGCAAAAACGTGCGTTGCTCCCGCCTTTAAGAGGGAACGGGTAAGACCGCCAGGGCCTGGTCCTACCTCAAGCACAATGCTGTCCTTAACACTTGTTCGCAAAACGATGCGATCTGTGATATTTGGATCGAGTAAGAAATTTTGACCAAGGCTTTTCTTGGCCCACAGATCATGCTTAATCAATAGTTCCTTGAGAGATGGAAGTTGATCTAACACAGATTCGTTAAGCCGTAGCGGTTGATTTAGTCGTTTTTCCATAGGCAAGATTTGGGAAATCTGACGGCTGAGTGAGTTTAACATATGTCTTCCCAATCATCTGTGTAAGGTTTTGGGATGCAATTTTGCTCAGTTTGTCACTCTCAAGCATGCCTTTGACTTCTTCACGGCTAAGAGGTTTTTCCGGTTCAGCTGCCTTTTTATTGGAGATGATCATGATCATCATACCATCCGGTGTAAGTGACGGCATAGACGGTTTACCCACAGAAAGCGTCTCAATGAAGCTTCTGAATTCTGGCGGAAAATGGGATAGTTTCCGATCTGATACGGATTGAATGGGTAAATCTCGTTCTTTGGCAGCTTTCTCAAATTCACCCAAGGAGTTTGTTGGCATAAGTTCATTCAAATGGGCAGAAAGATAGGGATCCTCTTCGGGTTTAAAACCTGCTGTAAGGGGAATTGTTACTTGTTTATAGGAGACGAGAACATCACCTGTGGATCCTTGTCCTGCAAGTTTCTTATCTGCAAGATAATAGATATAATAGCCATGATTTGTCTTCACAGGATAAGATACTTGACCCGGTTCAAGAGCTTCATAGGCCTTCGCACCCTCGTGATTTTTTGTGACCCATCCCACATAACCACCCTTTGATGCCGAAGGGCTGTTGGAAAATTGTTGGGCGAGCATACGGAAACTTGCCCCTGCTTTTAATTGTTTAATAAGGTTTTGTGCTTGGGCCTCAACAGAAGGGAGTTGGGATACATCATCGGCGCGCAAAAAGATTTCATAAATATCAAATTGATCCTTTTGAGCATTTTCCTTTTCTTTGTCAAAATGAATATCGATCTCCTTTTCTCCAATGTGAAGCGTGTGTGCATAGGCGCCGCGCACGAAGTTAATCCATGATAGTTGAGCCTTCATACGTTCGCGAAGATAACTCATTTGAATGCCATTTTGTTTTAGCGTGGATTCGAGCTGATCCAAGGTCATCTTATTTTCTTTGGCAACTTGAGTGAGAGCCGCTGTAATCTCATTTTCTTTGGCAAGCACTTTGAATTTTGCAGCCGTTGCAACCTGAACATATTCTTCAATCATGTTTTTGAGCACTTGCTCACGTAATGATTTAATGTTTTCTGGTGTTATAGGGATATGACTTGTCACCAAAATAAGCTTAATGCGCGTTTCAAGATCTTTTTCTGTGATACTTTTGTCATCAACAATAGCAATAATATCTATGCCTTTTTTAGAAGAAGTGCTTTGTTTTTTTGCTGCTTCTGCATTTGCTGGAGATGGCACTAAAGGTATTACAAAAAGTGGGCTCAAGAATAAAATAGATAGCAAAACAGTCCTTATTATTGGCTGTGTTGTTCGTGTGGGTTTCATAAAAATCTCGATTTAAAAAATGAACAGTTGAAAATACGCACTAAGCAGGTAAAAATCAAAACACAAAGTTGGTAACGTGTGACAGTTTAGACAGTATAACGATTTTTCATAACTTTGGCAATCGTTGTAAGAATTGCATTTTTGAAGAAAAAAGAGCATAAATAAAAATAATGACGCTTATTTTTAAATATATTTTTAGACGTATTTTCTTTTCCACAGTATTGCTGACCTGTGTGCTTGTGGTTGCTGTGTGGCTTACACAATCCCTTCGGTTTCTTGATATGATTGTGAATAGAAATGTATCCCTTCAGGGGTATTTCTATCTTGTGGGCTTTTTAGTACCCGATCTTCTTGTTATAATTTTACCCATTTGCCTCTTTATCAGTGTGATTTTTTTCTATAATAAATTTCAAGCGGATCACGAGCTTTCTATATGGCGTAGTATGGGGTTTAGTAATATGCAAATTGCAAAACCTGTGCTTGTTCTTTCTCTTCTCGTTGTCGCTTTTACATTTATCGTGAATGTATACATTTTGCCCCCTTCCTTTAAGCAGTTTAAAGATATGGAGCATATGTTGCGTCAACAATTTTCAGGGGCCATGATTCAAGAAGGACGCTTTAATAGTATTAAAAACACGACAATTTATATTAAACAGCGTTTTCGAAGTGGTCGAATGGAGGGGATTTTTCTCTATAATCACGACAAAAAGCATCCCTACACACTGTTTGCAAAGGAAGGACGCATCGATGCCATAGATAATGGCCTTTTACTTACGCTTAAACAGGGATTTAGGCAAGAAAAGGATCAAAAAACGAATCAATTTCAAGTCCTACAGTTTGATATCTTAAACTATGATTTATCCGATCTCACAAAGTCTGATACGAACCGCACCATTCGTCCCTATGAAAAGGGGATTTTTGAGCTTTTAAAAGGGGATAAGAACACTGATCAAGCAACACAAGCAAAATACCGTGCCGCTGCTCATCAACGTCTTCTCCAACCTCTTTTTGGTTTTATTTATGTGCTCATTGGTCTTAATTTCATGCTACAACCTCAATTTAATCGACGGGGAAGGCGATTCGCGGTCTTTTCTGCCTTTGTCTGCGGATTTCTGTTTCATGTTGCATTGACAACCTGTATTAACTTTAATGGCAGAATATACGGTGCTATTTACATCGCTTACAGTCTTTTTGCCTTATGCTTTATAGGGCTTTCTCTTTACCTTTTTGAATACCGTCGTTTTGAGGCCCCTAAACTTCGCGGTATATTCTTTACAAAAAAAAGGGGGGGATCATGACCTATCTCTTCTCCACATTAAATCGATATATCATCAAGCAATTTTTTAAATGGTTTGGTGTGTGTTTTCTAGGTATTGCCAGTATAGTACTTCTTTTTGACATGATTGAGTTACTCCGTCGCATGATGGGGTGGCCCAACGTTGGTCTTTTCATTATGGTCGAAATCCTTCTTTTGAGGTTACCAGGCGAACTTCAAAAAATGCTTCCCTTTATTGTGTTGGCGGGGGCCATGCTAACATTTTCACGCATGAATCAACATTCAGAAATGACAGCGACGCGAGCAGCAGGTGTTTCCATAGGAAAAATACTCCTCGGCCTTATGGCGAGTGTTTTTGTCTTTGGTCTCATCAATATTGCTATCATTGACCCTATCCGCGCCACATTAACAGAACGTTACTATTACATTGAAGAAAAAATTTTTGGAACAAAACGCAATACTGTCAGCATTAATGAAGCGGGACTATGGCTTAAAGAAGTCATTCCTTCAAAAGATAAAGATCAATATGAAGAACGTATTTTTCATGCGCTCCATATGGATCTTGAGAAAGGATATTTTAAGGGTATTTCGATTTATGTTTTTGACTCTACAGGGAACTTTACGCGCCGTATTAATGCTGAGGAAGGATTACTTAAGAATGGGCAGTGGTTATTAACAAATGCTTATACAGATAGAAATCCTATTAAGGAAAATAAGGTGCTTCCGACGGAGCTCACATTGCAAAAAATCCGTGATAGCAATGCTATGCCGGAGACTCTTTCCTTTTGGCAAATTCCGGGGTTCATTCAAATTCTTGAAAAGTCTGGTATGTCATCCCTTAGTTATCGTATGTACTATCACAAAATCATTGCCCAAGTTGGTTTTATGATGATTATGGTTCTTCTTGCAGCAGGCTTTTGCCTGCGCCCTATCCGATCAAGTCGCACAAGTTTTCTCATCAGTGTATGTCTTCTTACCGGTCTCTTGTTTCATTTTACTACGGATTTTGTCTATGCTCTTGGCCTTGGTGGGCGCTTACCACCACTCCTTTCAAGCTGGCTCCCGTCCCTCATGGGGCTTCTTCTGAGCAGCGCTCTTCTCCTTCATGCGGAAGAGGGTTGATGATTGTGTTGTAATCACTTTGTTCTAAAGGAGTGATATTTTCAACATTTTCATTTTCGTATTTTTCTAATAAACTAAACTGAGTAGGCTAAAAATTGTAAGTATATGAAATATCTGTTTTTTCTTGTTTTTTTTGCAAGCCCTGTATTGTCAATGAATTCTGCTCACGATTATGATGAAAATCATGGTCTTCTTCAGATAAAGTTTTCTCCTCTATTTCTGCAGTGGGCACGTGCGGAAGGGATCATAAATCTAACACTTAAACTTCAGCGTTTTGATTATGGTGATGCTGAGTTTGTGAATTCGGATATAATTGCCATACCCATAGATCTTTCTAACAAGAGAGAAGGCAAAGAAATCTGGCCTGATGGTGTTCTTCGGTGGACGGAAAATGGTGAGGAGGTGTCGCTCCTCACAAAAGTCCTTAATATGAACACCTTTAATGCCTTTAACCTTGATATAGTGCGGACTGGATCATGGATTATTCCTTGGGATTTTGATCCTAAAACAAACACCATTTCACCGCTGATGAGACATCAGTATTATGAGGCTAAATAAATCGTCTCGGGTCATCGGTATAATTATTGTATAGCCGGTCATCAGCGTCATCGGGCTCTGGGGCACCTGCAACAATTTTAGCGCGCATAAGAATCACAAGCTCCACTACCATATCGCTATCAACGCGTTCCTTCACAAGCTCCCCAATAATCGGTGCATTTCCAATACCTGGAAGCTGAGAACGATCTTGGGTGGAATTTGTTTGCATGAGGCCGCCTAAAATACCCACTTCGCCATCCTTAAGACGAAGAACAGAATCAATCTCACGCACCTCCACCACAGGAATAACGGAAGGAATGGGGGCCGTTGTATTCGTATTGCCGTTCGCATTGGCATTCGCATTATAGGCAATATCCACAGCAGGATCTCGGACGGATCCCGTTAAACGGGAAATGGTGGGGCGCAGATTTAAAATAATCTCCCCCGATTCTTCATCAATGGAGGGTTGCACTGACATAACAAGACCAATGGGTACTGTTTGAATGTCAGAGGATACATTAAAACTTTCCCGCGCCACGTTGGTATTATATTGACGATTATAGTTTAGGCGAAAATAGACTTCGTTGCGGGCCACTTTAAGAATGGCTGTTTGGTTGTTCAGTGCCGTTAAACGGGGGCTCGATAGGGTTCGGGATACACCAAATTGCTCAATGGCGGATAAAATAGCACTAAAAGATTGACCTGCTCCTCCAATGGTAATGACATCAGACTGAGCATCAGCAGGATTAAGGAGGCGTGCATTTTGAGCGAGTGTTCCAAGGGGGGCATTAAAGCGCAAATCCCGCGGCGATTTGCCCGCAATTTTTTGCCAATTAATGCCGCTTCGGTATTGATCCGTGAGGGTGACTTCAATGACTTTTGCTTCAATCAAGACTTGTGTCGTCGCCACTTTGCGCAGTTGACGCAAGTAGGTGCGCACTTGGCGATGTTGTTTTTCTGTTCCTTGTACGGAGACAAGCCCCCCTTGTTTGTGCATGGAAAAAGTACCACCATCCCCATGATCCATAATGGCGTGAAGATTTGCATCGAGCTCTTTCCAAAAATCATTCTCGTTAGTCATATTCACAGAACTGTTAGAGCCATTATCACCAATGACACTATTGGTCTTGCGTGAATTGGCAAAAACGTCCGTGGCGATGGAAACGTGATTTTCTGTAGATCGGGAAAGATTGAGAAACTGAACATTATAATTTTTACTGTAAGGGGTATCCTTTTCAACACGAAGGCTTTTGCCCATAACTTTATAACGCAGGTTGGCAAGATCACATAGTTGGTCAATAACATCCATAAAGGGTTGATCCGTTGCTTGAAAGACAAGCTTTTCATCAATTTTTGGATCCAGCTGAAGATCCACACCAATGTGGCGCGCTACTTCGGGAAGAACATTTTTGAGGGATACATTTTCCGTTAAGGAAAGGGATATATTTTTTTTAAATGCATCGGGCAAGGTTGGGGCCTTGGGCTTCGTTTTTCTTGGGGGTATGGGCCCCTCGTCATCCATAATGGTTTCAACAGGTTTTTTGAGCTCATCCAAATGGGTATGATCAAATTCTTTTTGATCCCATGGCGCTTTACCGTGACGACAACTCACAAGCATTAAACATAAAATCAAAATAAAGCGCATATATGACGTGACGAGAAAAGGACTGTCTCTAGGTTAGAATGCACACAGCAGAAAATCTATAGAATTTTAAGAATGGGAGATACCTAAATTCAGAAAACAAAATGTACGTGAAGATTACAAAGCTTTCTTGTTGAGTGCTTATGCTCTTTTCACTACATCTCCTCACGCAAATCATTGACAAAATCCACAAGCCCTAGCTGTCGCGTGCGTTTGCGACGTTCAGAATGAAGAATTTCTTGGATTTGACGAATGCTCTCCTCTAGATCCTTATTAATAATCACATAATCATACTCGGCCCAGTGGCTCATCTCATTGGCAGCTTGACTCATACGATAATTGATGACATCTGGTGTATCTTGGCCTCGGGTTTGTAGTCGAAGAGATAGATCCTTAGCACTGGGGGGCAAAATAAAAACACTGACAAGGTCGTTGCGTGCATAAAGGGCCATTTGCTGGGTCCCTTGCCAATCAATATCAAAGATAATATCCTTACCGTTTTTGAGGGCTGCAAACACATAATCTTTGGGTGTCCCATAATAATTACCAAAGACCTTTGCATGTTCGAGAAATTCTTCCTTATCAAGCCGCGTCTTAAAGGTTTCTTCATCCACGAAAAAATAATCTTGGCCCTCTAAATTTATTGTTTTTCTTACGGTTTTTGTATTGGCTCGTTTTACAACAGCTGCTGTTATAGGTGGAGCAATCTTTACTATGCTCCCCATTTATCAAAACTATCTTGGCTTTAATGCAGAGATGACAGCCCTCATCCTTACATTTAATATGCTCCTTGATCCCATTGTTACAGCCTCCAATGTCATGGCAAATTCAGCACTCTGTGTCCTTTTTGAGCAGGTGTGGGGGAGCATTTCACGGGTATTTAAGCAATCGCCCTGTTCAGGTTAACTCTTAGCAGCTGTATTCATACTTAATAAGATAGTCGTGGTATATTGTTAAGGGTGTTCGTCTAGCTGCTGTATGATCGTGGATACATTAAAATGAATGAACCTATGTTAGTAATTTTTTAACTATTTTCCTTGAACATTCTAACATAGGAAATAATTTATTTTTTACAAAGGTCATATAAATGTTTAGAAATATTGCGAAGTATCTTCTTCTTACAACTATTGCTTTTGCCGGTTTATTGGTGATTCATGAAGATTCTGCATCCGGTATGGCGGCAGGAAGCGCTGGTCGATATTCAAAAATGAAAGCAAAACAATCTGGTGCATCTAAACATGGCAAGATGTTTGATTCTGACGACGACGATGAGGATGATGATAAAAAACCAAGAACAAAAGAACAGATAGAAAAAGACAAACAATTTAAAAAACTACGTAAAATGGCAAAGGCTCATGCAATAAAAGAAGACGCTGCCATAAAAGAAAAAGGACTTACAGGGCTCAAAGCATCAAGATTTAAACTTCCTCCAGAAGGAGAGTATTTAGCGCTTGCAAAGAAACTTGGCAGAGTTAGCATATTAACTTTGATGGAAAATTTGCAAAGAACGCATATGAAAAGAGAAGAAAAACGCATGAGATGTGTTCGAAGAGCTTTGAATGCTGCAGATTTAGAGAGTATTGATTGGGAAATACAAAGTTGTCCTATACGGTATAAAATAGGATTTAAAAAGAAACATTTTGAAATGATTAATCCCTACCGAAACTTTCTTAAGGTGCAAGATAAGGCTCTTCATACAAAATCCCTCGAGTCGTTTGACAAAATTTTAATGTCTTTAAAAAAACTAAAGGATGTAGGATCTTATTTTAAACGTCACTCTTCTATGAAAGATGAGTTGTTAGAACATGAAAAAGCCTTAGGTCGTGAAAGTCAATCCCAAGTACTTGCTTTAGTTAAAAAAGCATCTGCTGTTATTAATGCTGATGATCAAGAAAAACATAGTGGGGATCAAGATGCTATTCCAGTTATTGAAGTCAATGAAGAATTTGAAAAAATAATAGATAATGTGCTTCTTGCTGACAATCTTCAATCATTTAAAAAAGAAATCTCTGCGCTTAATAATCTTGAAGCCCGTAACTATATAGAAAAAGCGGGTTTTTATGATAAGTTATTGAATCATAAAGAGTTTTTGAAACGTCAAGCATCAATGACGGATGAAGAACGACAAGCATTAGAAGAAGAGGCTAAAAAAGAAGAAAGATCAAAAGGTGATGTTTCCCCCAATATGTCAAATGATATGGAGTCTGCGAGCAGTGGTGAAGATGAAAATACCCAAGTAACAACTTCAGAGACTGCAGGGAACCCAGAAATTGATAAGACGGTAGATGATGCGTTGCATACTGAAGATATTAAATCATTTAACAAAGCAATTGCCTCACTCAGGAATCCTGAAACTCAAGCTTACTTAAAGGAAACAGGAAAACTTAAAAATTTATTGGCGCATAAAGCTTCTTTAAAAAAAACAAAACCATCGCAAGATGACGGAGAAAAAGAAATCTCTGCAGCCGATTCTGGCGAATAAAATATATGGGGCTGACACCTAATAAAATTCTTTGAGGAGCTCTTTAGGTGTGCCCATATTAAACCGTCACTCACACTCTTTCAAGAAGAGATTGAAATGCTGCCTTGGGATGCCATTAAATTTTCTCATATGTCGTTTTGCCTGATTCCAAAAATTTTCTATACCGTTAATGTGGTTATGTTTTTCGGCAAAAAGGGTGCTGTGGTTGATTCTGAAATGTTTGAATTCAGAGACGTCCATGCATTGTAGCCACGCCAACAATCTGTATAAACAATGCTGTTAGGCTCAATCTTTTCGCGGATTATAGGCATGAGCGTATCTGATTTTGCATCAAGAATAATCTGCGTGTAAACCTTACCTCCACGTTTCAAAAGACCAAAAACGGCAACTTTTCCAGCAGCACCTCGACCCCGTTTTCCTTTGTGCGTTCCGCCAAAATAACTTTCGTCCAGTTCGATTTTCCCACACAATTGCTCGCTCCGATGTTGCTGTTTCATGGCAATTTTCTCTCTCAATTTGTGGAAAAATCTCACCGCTGTGTTGCGATGGATATCGACTAAATCAGCCGCTGTCCGAGCGGTCGCACCTGAAACAAAATATTTCATAAGCTCTAACTGCTCTGAACGGCTGAGTTTGCAATGCTTTACGTACATATTTTTACCCTAACAATTTAAATGTTAGGTGTCAGCCCCAAATATATTCTTAGCTTCTGTCTTGGCAATCCATATTTTTTATTTAAAGTTGAGTGCTTATGCTCTTTTCACTACATCTCCTCACGCAAATCATTGACAAAATCCACAAGCCCTAGCTGTCGCGTGCGTTTGCGACGTTCAGAATGAAGAATTTCTTGGATTTGACGAATGCTCTCCTCTAGATCCTTATTAATAATCACATAATCATACTCGGCCCAGTGGCTCATCTCATTGGCAGCTTGACTCATACGATAATTGATGACATCTGGTGTATCTTGGCCTCGGGTTTGTAGTCGAAGAGATAGATCCTTAGCACTGGGGGGCAAAATAAAAACACTGACAAGGTCGTTGCGTGCATAAAGGGCCATTTGCTGGGTCCCTTGCCAATCAATATCAAAGATAATATCCTTACCGTTTTTGAGGGCTGCAAACACATAATCTTTGGGTGTCCCATAATAATTGCCAAAGACCTTTGCATGCTCGAGAAATTCTTCCTTATCAAGCCGCGTTTTAAAGGTTTCTTCATCTACGAAAAAATAATCTTGGCCCTCTACTTCGCCAGGACGAGGAAGGCGCGTGGTAGCAGAGATGGAGATTTCCAAATCTTTTTCACGCTTGAGCAACTCTTTCGCAATGGTGGTTTTTCCAGCGCCAGAGGGGGAAGAAAGTACAAGAAGAAGGCCACGTCGATGGATATGGTAGGCATCTGATGACGTTGTGTTATTATTCATGGGGTTTGTCTCCATGGGATCATTGTGCATGAGATGTTCCTTGTGTATTCGTGGTTTCAACCTGCGCATCGACGCGCGCTTGTTTTAAGTCCCGCCATTCTTGCACATTTTTGTTATGCCCTTCGAGTGTTTTTGCAAAGCTGTGTCCGCCTGTACCGTTAGCCACAAAATAGAGCTCTTCGTGATCATCAGGGTTTAATGCTGCCTCAATGGCTTCTTTGCGTGGGCAACAAATGGGTGTGGGGGGCAACCCTATATAACGGTATGTATTATAGAATGAGTCGTGTTTAAGATCATTGCGTGTCAGTGCGCGCCCAAGAGGTTTTTTCCCCATGGTCATGCCATAAATAACGGTAGGATCCGATTGAAGACGCATCTTGATTTTCATACGGTTCATAAAAACGCCGGCGATGCGTGGTTGTTCTTTAAGGATTTGACTCGTTTCCTTTTCAATAATGGACGCAAGAACAAGGGCCTCATCCGGATTTTTAAGAGGGCAATCCTTGGGGCGATCTTTCCACAATTCTAGCAATGTCATGGCCATGGCCTTTTCCATGCGATCAATGAGACTTTTTCGGGATTCACCACGGTGATAGGGATAGGTAGATGGAAGGAGTCGTCCCTCCTCTGGCATGGATTCAAGTGTTCCTGATAAGAGTTTGTTTTCATTTAATTTTGTCACTGCGTCCATGACGGTCATTCCTTCTGTCACAGTAAAGGATCGATGAATCACGTCCCCTGAACTGATTTTGTGAAGGATATGCTCCATTGTGTCATGGGCGGGGATGAGATATTCGCCCGCCTGAAGGGATTTTGTTTGATTGCGCACGAGAGCAAGAAGCATAAAACCGTATGGATGGCGCAGTATCTTTTCCTTCATCAAAATATCCGTCACGCCCACAAGGCCGCATCCCTTTGGAATTAGAATTTCTATATCTTCTCTGTTTTCCGTCACGCCATAAGGGCCACTTGGTGATAATGCAAAATAAAACCCTCCGCTTATAGCAGCAAGGAAGAGCGTCATAAAAATGAGTTTAAGGATTTTTTTAAACATTAGGAGTGCATTGGAATTTCTCACCTACTGTATTGTAATCTCTCTTAGAGAAATTGAGAACCCCATAGTGGGGATGGGTATCACCCCAAAACTGTCCTGTGGGGTTTCACCTTTCAATTAAGATTATGTTAACTTTTGCATTCCATACTGTGCATAGTAAAACTCCATGACCATGACCATGACCATATTCACACGTTTCTTTATTCTTATAATCCTTTTCACGATACCTTCTGTTGCCATGCATGATACAGGAGGCCTCACACATGATACACCCCTTGGTGTCCAGTGGATAATAAAGGTGCTGGACGATCACACGACGCCCTTAGATTCTTCAGGGAATCTATCCATTAAAGACGCCATTAATCCGTCGAAGGGTGTTTTCGAAAATCTTGAACGACTCTCTGAAACGGTGTCCTTTTTTAAAAACGGAAATCTGGAACCCATGATGCAGATTATTATTAACAAGAATGGAAATAGTCCTTTTCTTCTTAATGATAATCCTACAAAGAAAGAAATTGATCAACTTCTTCCCCATGTATGGATCGTTGGGATGGTGTCGGCGGCACCCTGTTATTTGTTTTTGGAGAAAAATAAAAGTGTCGATAAGGGTGGGCTTATCCGCCAACTTGTGCACGGTTTGATTAATTTTTATGGCAATCACCACTTCTATTGGCAGGGTCATACACGTCGCACCTTTATGCATAGCCTTATAGCAGCGCTCCATGTGCTTGAGCCGTGGGTTGGGAATGTCATGGACCCTAAAATGGCACTCGAGATTGAGAATGCTGTGGCTGAAAACGTCGTGTTCACATATATGCATCCGTTGGTAGGGAAAAGCGTGAATACATCGCTTTTTATGAACGCTGATGATGTTCGTGCCATTTTTAAAAAAGTATACGCCGTGTATAAAAATGACCGTACTTATAGTTTTAAAATGAGTCAAAAATGGAATGATGTGTTGCAAAAAACGGCCCGCGAACCCCATGGTTATAAGGAATTGCAAAGCATTCTTAAACGGCTTTTTTCCTCAATGTTGATGGTGAATGATAAGGGTGGGGATAGCTTACGATTCGCCCTTGGAAAAAGTATGGCCGTTGTTTTTAAAAAGGTCCTGGAACGCTTTGAACATGATGATCCACACGGTATAGAAAAATATAATGCATTTTATAGAGTGTTATATGAATTTTTAGGCACGCATCCTTATTCTGTTTTTCAACTTCTTGTGGGAACAAAACCCTATACACAACAACACAGTGGGTGGAAAATTCATGTGGCAGCGAACCCAAACAATGTTATTGATGTTGCCCGTCTTGTCGTTCCCTACCTCTTTGAAAATAATATTACCTCCAAAGTTGTAAACAATTCGACACAACTCCAGGAATGGATCATGCAGAAAAATAGTCAGTGTGGAAAATTTATTACGACCTACCTCTATGACTACGAAACGGCAAAAAAGGTTGCAACGGAGCTTGATACACTTTTATTACCCCTTCATGCAAAATATCCTATGCATGCCGATGAGACACCGCCCGCTGATGCTGCCATTGGGCAATCTGGCTTTCTCTTTATCCGTTATGGTGAGTATGATCAAGGGGAAAACCATGCACAAGGTGGCGTGACAATGATGGCTTCAAGCGATGATAGAGACAATAAAAAACAATATGTTTGGGATCAGCGGGACTATCCCTTCCCCAAAGATATTCTTAATCCAAATAGTGGCGCAGAAATGAAAAGGCGCATTGTAGGTAATGATTCAGAGCCTTTTCCTGGCCTAAATATGCATTGGATGACACCTTCTGGAGCAGAAGATGTAACCTGGAAAAGCCTCCTTCAAAAGTACTATCCATAAAAACGTATCACGGGGCAAAAACCCCATCCTTTATGTCGCCAGAGCACTTGATTTTTCTATCAAATAAAAGTTTTTTGAGACCAATTAATCTTTTTTTGTAATTCTATCTAGGCCGCCTTTTTAAGGTTTTGTTCTATCTCTTTTTTTCCACTCACCCATTGATTAATCACAAGGCCTGTAAAGACAAGGGCACAGCCAAACATGGTGGTTACTGTATAACGCTCGTCAAAAACTAGCCAAGAAAGGCTGATACCAAATACGGGGATAAGCAGGGCATAGGGAGCGACGATAGAGGCGTCGTAAATTTTGAAAAGGTGGGCCCAAAGGGTTGTTCCAATCCATGTTGCTGCAATGACGATAAATGCAAGGGCTAAAACACCAATATATGTAAAATTACTTAGGCTATAGATAATGGCATCGCTTCCTTCGAAATAAAAGCTAAGGGCAAGCAAAGGCAATGGCGGAATAAGCCCCATCCAAATCACAAGGCTAAAAGCATCGACGTTCTTTGCTTTTCTAAAAAGGATGTTAGAGGCCGCCCAAAAGAGGGCTGAACACATGACACAGATAAATCCAGCAAGATTAGCTTCTCCGCCAATTTCAATGGCAATAGCGCCTATACCAATAAACGAGATAATCATACCAAGGGCTTGGCGTTGGCTGACGGGGCTTTTATAAATAATTTTTGACAGAATAATGGTAAAAAGCACGTGGGTCTGAAGAAGGAGTGATGCAAGCCCTGTCGCAAGGCCCAGATGAATACTCAAAAAGACAAGGGAGAATTTTCCAACACCCATGGTAAGGGCGATACCGGACATTAACGACCAGGAAAGGTTTTTAGGTTTTGGAATAAAAAAGATAAGCGGGAATGTTGAAAAGACAAAACGTAAGACCAGAAGAAGAAAGGGTGGAACCTCTTCCATGCCAAGCTTGACGACAATGAAATTTCCTCCCCAAAAAAGGGCAATGGTAAGGGCAAGAAGGACATGTTTAAACTGCATAGCACACGTTTTCTAAATAATTAGAAAATTAATTATAGTGTCGGTGGTTGATTTTTGTTTTTAAAAGCCACCGCTCATAAGGAGTAGATAAGTTCTTATGGTGAAATTTGCAATAAAAATCAGCAATATTTAAGAAAAAATCCAACAGGATGTTTATCTATCATAAAATCTTCATAAAGGACTGCGCCAAGGGTTGATTGCTTGCAAAAATATCTCCTGAATCAAGCATCATTTGACCGCCCTTATGATCACTCACAAAGCCGCCTGCTTCCTTCACAAGCAGTATCCCTGCAGCATAATCCCAGGGCATGCAACCGGATTCAAAATACACATCAAAACGCCCTGCCGCGACATAGGCGAGATCAAGAGCCGCTGCTCCCATGCGGCGTACACCTGCAACGTGGGGCATGATACGCTCTAAACGTTTAAGGAAAATTTCCTTATTTTCTCGGGATGCTGTGGGAATTCCTGTGGCTACAACGGCTGTGTCCATTTCTTTACGGTTGGAAACACGCATGCGTTTGTTATTCACAAAGGCCCCTCCCCCTTTTTCCGCCCAAAAAAGATCATCTTTAACGGGATCATAAATAACACCTGCTACGATCTCTCCATTTTGTTCCAGCGCAATCGAAATAGCAAAATGTGGAATACCATGAAGAAAGTTCGTTGTCCCATCAAGGGGATCCACAATCCATCGGCATGATTTATCGCTCCCTTCAATGATACCACCCTCCTCAAGGACAAAACCAAAAGATGGGCGTGCTTTTTTAAGTTCATCCACAATGGCGCGTTCACTGTTTTTATCAGATTTCGACACAAAATCCCCAAGCCCTTTTCGTGTGACCTGAAGCTGTTCCACTTCGCCAAAATCACGGACGAGGAT
>JAIESS010000050.1 GCA_019745755.1 Alphaproteobacteria bacterium | reverse complement strand
TCGTCCATATCTCTTATTAAGAACCTTTCTCTCTCCCAAACTGTCAGTATTCTCAAAAAAAATAACAGCGAGCTTAATTCTGTGTTTCCAAAGATCGATGGATTTTTTCCAGCATTTTCTAATGCAGGTGACTTATTCAATGATACCTTTAAATCTTCCATCACAAAAGATATTAAAACCTTTTGGGAGGAGTATGACCTTGACAAAACGTATCCTCTTAAAAATCTTAAATGGACAACACTCTATAATCTTATAACAGGAAAGATTAATCTTCCCCTTACAAAAAAGGCGCCTGTATCTTTAGGCCTCTCTCTTAATTTATCAAAAACGCCTACCCCTCTTAATTTATCAAAAACGTCTACCCCTCTTAATTTATCAAAAACGCCCTCTAATCCTCTTGGGCTAAAATTAGGAGTAACGCCCAAAAAAACCCTGCCCTCTCCACCCCTCCCATCGGCCAGTAAATTAAAAACGCTCCCTCTGAAGGATACACTCACAAATTCTTTTACGAATACACCATTGGATTTAGATGGTTTAGATCCTATCCCACAACCGGTTTACAAAATGAACATTTATGGGCATAATATAACCCTTAATCGTCCACCCTTTTTAGATGCTGCATCTGATGAGCTCTTTACCTATCTTGCCGAAGCCCTTGTGGTACTTGAAAAAATTCAAAACAAAATAGCTTTTCAAGGAAGCTTTCCAAAACTTTTAGCGTCCTTTGACAATTATTTCGTAGGAACACGGTTTAACACTCAAATCTATGAAGCTGCAAAATATAAAATCCTCTATAACATCTCCTTAGATCAGTTTAAAATATTCAATACTCTTGGAGTGTCAGCAGACACGTGGATTGGCACTGAAAGCACAAAAAGCTTTGCTGGCGATGTTATCATCGGGTTCGACAAACTAGCACCACTGACAAAAAGTGGAAATATAAAGTTATCAAATTTTGGTTTTCCATTAAACAACGCTTCTCTCCCCAATGATTCGCACATGTTCCGACCAAAATATGAACTCCCTGCGGATAAAAATAATTATGCTTATTTTATTCCTGCCTGTGGTTATACCGTAAGCCCTACATCCTCTGATAATTTTCAATTGAAACAAATTAGATTTGAACCCAATGTCCACATGGAAAATTTAGTGAGTCTTTTTAAGTATCAATTTGGGAATGCAAAAAATGGGTATAAACCCATGCAACTCGCAAAGAGTCTCTCCACACTTTATCGTCAAATGGGAAAAATTTTCATACAAGAGTCAAAGCGTTTAAGACAAGCTCAAGCCGAATACAAAACAGACTTCATGATATGGGGGAAATTTTTTGACGGCATGATAAAGGGGACCTGCGCTGATGAATACTATAAATCCATCAAAGACTATCAAGATGATGTAGGTATCCCCATGATATTTTTATACACTGACCAGGTCGTTTCCACTATCACTTCAAAGGCTTATAATGATTTATCTATACCTGAAAAGAAGAGTATTCTTCAAAATTTGATAAAAGAAGGTTACATAACCTCTTCTCAGCCAGACACGTATAACTCTGGCAATAAAATTGCCGGCATCTCGCGTGACGACATGGAAGCAATTTTGACGAAACCCATTGCACAGAAAATGGAGACCCTACTAGTCGACAACCAACAATACGGTGTCCCACCTTGGCTCTATCTCTTCCAAATTATAGAAGATATAATATGGGGCTGACTCCTAACTTTTAAAAAGTTATAGGATGTAAAGATGTAGATAAAGCATTATACACTCTCACATTCAGAGCCGTTGGAGTTGATGAAATATTTTGTTGCAGGGTCGACAACTCAGACGGAAGCTGATTTAGTGGGTATTCACCGCAGTAAGATTTTTCCATGAATTGCGAGAGAAGATTGCCATAAAGCAGCAATATTGCAGGGAACAATTTTGTGGAAATATTGAGGTGAATGAGTCGTATTTTGGAGGCACTCAAAAGGGCAAAAGAGGGCGCAGTGCTGCGGGGAAAGTACCGATTTTTGGTCTTTTAAAACGCGGAGGCAAAGTCTATACACACGTCATTACAGATGCTAAATCAGGAACGCTGATGCCGATTATCAGGCAGAAAATTGCCTAACAGCATCGTTTATTCGGATTGCTGGGGCGCCTACAACAGTCTGGACACCCAAGGATTCCCCATTATCGGATCAATCATTCAAAGCTTTTTGCTGATCAGAAAAATCACATTAATGGTATCGAAAATTTTTGGAACCAAGACAAACGGCATATGCGCAAATTTAACGGTGTGCTAAAGGAGCATTTTGAGTTATTTTTGAAAGAGTACGAGTGGCGTTTTAATTGAAGCAACCCAAAAACCTAGCTAAGTCACCTGAAATAATGGGTTCAGGGAACGTTAATCTAATTATCTAGGACAGCCCCGAAATTTATTAGGCGTCACCCCCTAAAATATTCTAAGGGAAAAGAAATACGCTATGATTTTCTTATTTTCCCATGATTGAGAAAATCCTCTAACGAACGCTTTTCAAAAGACTCACGTCCAGGCTTTTTTTAACGAGCATTTAGAATTTCTCTTTTAGATAAGGTGAAAAGTTGACATGTTTAGAGCCCTCCATTCTTTTTACAAAAGAATACAACACATGAAAAACTAAGAAAATAGCCTCATTTATTTTCTATCGCTCACCTAAGTGGTGTGTACCTCGCTGTTTAGCCAGGTCAATTTGCATTTGACGATGGGCAAAAGCCTTTATCTTCTCAGGGGTCAAAGTATTATAACATCTTGGACAATGAACACCTTTGCGATAATGGAGCGATTCCTTATCCACTGCCATAATAGGCGTACGGCAACCATGACATGTATCATGTTCACCGAGCTCTAAACCGTGTGTTACGGCTGTTCTGTGATCAAAAACAAAACAATCCCCCTCCCAAAGACTCTCTTCCTTCGGCATGGTTTCAAGATACTTCAAAATACCCCCCTTAAGGTGATACACATTCTCAAAGCCCTGTTTTAACATATAACTTGATGCTTTTTCACAACGAATCCCCCCCGTACAGAACATTGCAACGCGCTTATTTTTCTGTGGGTCAAGGTTCTTTGTCACATAGTCTGGAAACTCACGAAAAGTCTTTGTTTTTGGATCAAGAGCATTTTTAAACGTGCCAATTTCGTATTCATAATCATTACGCGTATCGATAACAATAACATCTGGATCTTGGAGAAGTGCATTCCATTCCTTGCCCTCCACGTAAGTTCCAACGGCCTCATTCGGATCAACATCAGGAACGCCAAGGGTAACGATTTCTTTTTTAATACGGACCTTCATACGGTAAAAGGGTTGATCCGTCGCATGAGATTCCTTGTACTCAAGATTATGAAAACGCGTATCTTTATTAAACCACGCAAGCAAACCGTTAATACCATCACGGGTGCTAGAAACTGTACCGTTGATGCCTTCCTTTGCTAATAAAAGTGTTCCCCTAACCCCAAGACGTTTACACTCTGCCAACAAGATGGGTTGAATATCTTGACAGTCAGGAAGGTCAACAAATTTATACAAGGCAGCAACAACAATATGTGTCATGTGAAAGGGCAACAAATAAGAGTGTTTTTATGGAGGTTAGTTTACACGAAGAACGGGCTATAAATCAAGAAAGGTGTAGCTTTTGAACTCCTCGAAAAATAAAAAAGGAAAAGCTCATACCCCATGCCTTCTTAACTCTCCAATTTTTACGCTCTGCAACACTAGGTGTCCCCATCATCCGTTTTTCCTTTGGCATCCTCAGGTTTGTCTTTTTTATCATCCTTAGCAGATGGTTTCTTTGTATCCTTTTCCTCATCATAATCAGGTTCTTTGGGAATGATTTTTCCTTGAGTAAGAACAGGGGTTTCGGCTAAAGCTTTAACTTCATTGGATAGGCTTGGTGCGTCCGTTGGGAACGATGGAATATCCATAATGCGCCCAGGGACTTTTCCTTTTGCTGGGGCCCTTAAAGTAACTCTGTTAAAGACCACGGCTTTTTTCTCTGGTCCGAGAGGGATAACAAATTTCATTAAGTAGGGTGATGGCTCTGTTTGCGATGGCTTTGGTTGACCATACACACGTATCATCCAAAGCAAGGACCAACGGCTACTGAAGTTAAATGTGGCTGTTTGATCTTCCACGTTCATATATTTTTGGCCCTCGTCCAACGTCGGTGCAACACCCGCACTTTCAGGCCATCTAAAACCAAACTGTGTAAGATTTCCAAAAGACCAGCGGCTGGAACGATCTTTTTCATGTTGGCTTATTTCTGTCTCATCGCTGGGTTTAAAGAGCCAATCCACAATATAATTTGCAGCTTGCTCTTTTTGTTTATTCACTCTAAAGTCCACCGAAATATCAAAAGCGGGGATATCATTATCAGCTTGGCTCGCAAGAAATTCTGCAAAGAAATCCTTTATTTTTTCCATACTTCTTAAGAAAGATAGAGGTTGTGATGCCCTATTGCCAAGCTCACCCACTTGCGTAAGAATAGCCGCAGGGCTATCTCCAAATTCTTTGTACATGGTAAAAAATTCACGAAGATCCTCAGGCTCAGCTTCCCCTTGATTAGCATTCAAATTATTGCCCACAAAGGGGAATTTACCCTTTAATCGTTCATTGAAGAAATCTGAAAGCTTACCATAATTGTCAATAGTTTGAGCGCGAAGTGTAACCTCACATTTGGAACGCATTTCGCGGCGCACCATATTATTCACAGCAACAAAAAAATCACCCGATGATTCCCGAATCCCTTTGAGTTTTAGTTCCGCTAAACATTTCTTTGTTGTTAGATCATTAAGGGCCACAAGGCTATTTTCCAAAATAGCAATAGATGTATCGGGCTTTTTTTGATCTGCAAGGATGATTTGCTCAATAATACGTCGCCAACGATCAACGAGATTACGGTTAAATTGGGCTTCCTCCATAATATCCGCTGATAAAAAATCCACAAGATATTTGGCAAAATCCATGGCCCAATGCTTCATACGGTCGCGTTGCAGGGCAAAGTAGCGTTGAAGGTCGTCCATGTCTCGCACATTATAAGCTGTATAGATAGCTCCTGGATTACCATCCCACCAATCAAAGGAATTGCCTTTAATCGCATAAGGCATATTGCTCATAGCAGCTTTTTCTGTCTTGTCCAAAAGACGGTAAGCAAGATCCCCCATAAGATTACGTAGAGCAACAAATGTTTCCCCTGCACCTCCTTTATTAAGGGCTTCAAGAAGAATAGTAAACTTTGGTGCGACTTCCTTCACATTTAAAATTTTTTCTCGCAAAACATCTTCTGCGGCAACCCCGATAGGCAGACCTTTGGGCGCATCACGAAATGCTTGCGCTCGCCCAATGGTTGCAATGAGATTGGCCTGCAGATTTT
The DNA here is from genome assembly GCA_019745755.1 of Alphaproteobacteria bacterium. Lineage (GTDB taxonomy): Bacteria > Pseudomonadota > Alphaproteobacteria > Paracaedibacterales > JAKBAR01 > JAKBAR01. The sequence continues at coordinate 10,643 of JAIESS010000050.1, read as the reverse complement.
GTTGAGCCATAAGAATAACGACTTCTCGAAGAATAGAGGGTAGTGTAAGCAGATTCTTTGTCTTAAACTGCTCAAAATTTTTCACCATTTGCTCTGCTGCATCAATAAGCTTTGGGTCCCAGTACGCAATCTTATTCTCTGGCACAACGGTAACAAGTGTACTTTGTGGGGGAATGCCCATGAAGGACTCACGAAAGAGAAGAGCAAGGCCTTTATGCAAATTTGCGAGGACAAGGGATGGATATTGTTGTGATTTTAAGTCAGCCAAAGGATTTACAGAAATTTCCTCGGATAGAATAGGAAGTAAACGCAGCATCTCTGCTTTAAATCGATTAAATTCAAAACCTGTTTGTCCGCCAAGCTCATTGGCCATGGCGGCACTGCCCAGTAATGGTGTGTCCATCACAAGGCCAATTGTTGACACAAAATCAGGGCCAAGATCGAAATAATCACCATCAATCCATGTTTTACCCGCAACACCCAGTTTTGGCACAGCTTCATCAAGGGCGCCCGCAAATCCTTGAAGCATTCGAATATCAGGTAAAGTACCTGATTGTTTTTGACTAAATTGCGTTAAAAAGCCATTCATACGACCAATCAAACTCGTCGGACTCGTTGTTGAAAGAACACCCTCTAAAAAGTGTGTATAAATAATACGAAGGGTTTCTTGGGCTTGATTTTGATAGGGATCAAGATCAATAGGAGGAAAGGGAACATCACGAAGAACGCGCCTAAAATTATGAAATTCTTCTTCAAATGATTTTGGAAGTTCGGATTTAAACGTAAACCGCACCAGATCACGAAGGGGGCCAATATCATTAGATTTAGAAAGCTCATTAAAAAGCCCTACCATCCGAACAAGCTCAGCCATACGTGACACATAGCTATGAAGAAGGGTAAACTCGGGACTTTCAATGGGGGTTACAACTTGTGACAGTGTTGTCGAACGATCACCAAGAGTTGGACGTAGATAGAGGAGTTCCCGCCCTTTCAAAAGAAGATCAATATAAATGGTGCGCAAAATAATATGGTTATAGGATACCTTTAAGGAATAATTCAGATTATCTTGAATAGGGCTAAACCAAGATGGTGGAATAAAAATAGAGGAAAAATGACTCTCCGATAGGGTATGCATCATTTGAATGAGTTGTTTTGCATAAGAATCAAACAGCACAACGGTTTCTGTAGACTCTGCTCCTTTGATATTTTGAAGTTGGCTAAGCACAAGGCTAATTTTACTGAGGACGGGTAAAATATCCTCATTTTGTTCCTTGAACTTATGATAGGTCTGCATAAGACCAAAGGTCCCCACAGTAACAAGGGCCGCGGTACTATATTTTGCAATGCGAAGATTGCGATTCGCCTTTGCCACACGTTGCCGTATAGGTTGGGCAAGCCCTGCTTCGAAAAATATTTTTTGCTGAATAAGATCATCAACAAAATAAATTTCACGATCCCCTTCGGACATTGTGTCATCATCTTCACGCAAATCCTCTGTCGTATGACGCTCAACAACACTATGGCTTGCACCATCGCCGGTGAAATAAATACCCCTTAGAAAGAGTCCCTCGTTATAAGAACTCTCCTTAAAGATATGATCAATATAGACTTCCAAGCTATCTTTGATACGCTCCAACTGTCCCGGTAAAACAAAAATACCATCACGGGTAGTCACAGCTTCGCGGGACGCCATAATTTCAAGGCGAATCTTTGATAAGAGTTGCCCTATGAAACCAAAAGCCTGATCAAGCCACGCTCGGTTATACGCTGATGACAATGCATAAGGATTTGACCAACCAAGCATATTCGTGGCATTTTCCTTAGGCAATTCTTGGCAAAAACTTTTAAATCCTGGGATCAGATCAGCCTTTGAAACGACAACATAAATAGGAATTTGTAATCCTAGACTGTTTTGGGTTGCATGCAGCTTTTGGGCAATAATTTTTGCTCTATCCACAAGAGCTTCTCTTGAAAGGGCATTTTTACCGGTAAATTCATGACTTGGAATGGTTAAAATAATACCATCAATGGGGCGTTTTGAACGGTACCGTGCCAAAAGACCCAGAAGTCCACGCCATCCCCCTTCATTCGCATTATTGTCATGGCGATTAATAAAGAAATTACCACGGACATCGAGAATAACACCTCGATTCAAAAACCACCATTTGACTTCGTGATTGCCAGAGCCACCAAGATCAGGCTCACCAAGGGGCATTTTTAATGTGGAATTGCGTAACATGGTCGACTTGCCCGCATCCGCAGGGCCAATGAGTAAATACCAGGGGAGGTGGTAAAGAGGTGCGTGTCCCCCAATATGTGTGCGCAAAAATTGTATGGCGCGCACAAATAAAACACCAAGCTCACCCACTCTGAAAAAACCCTTGGTTGTGAGGTATTCTGTTAACCTGCCGCCCGGTGGAGGCATACGCGTTAAGGATGGCGGTGTTATTACTTTTTCAGGAAGCGGTTTTGATGGACCTTTTGCAGCTTTCTTCACGGCGCGATTTGTGATGAGCACAACACACAGCATAATAATAAAGCCCGCAATGGCAAGACCAATAATCCACATAAGTATATGTGCATTTTCAAAGAGGAATTGACTGATACCACTCATCGTAGACTACATCTCCTCACACTATGCTTTTGCTTCATATCGATTGTTCTCATAAGGGTAAAAACCGTGCTTGATCAAAAATAAACTGCAGTGCTTCATCCAAATCCCGTACCAATTTGTACCAAAGAACATACGTCACAAAGAGATAGACACACCCCACCCCAGCAAATGTCATCAGCCAACGACGCACATCAGGGAGTCCTTTTGAAAAGGGAACAGAAATATTATGCTCGTACAAGGCGTTTGAGAGATATTTACGCCCCGGCGAATAAAGATCGGATTCGCGATTATTGATAAGGTGGTAAAGGCGTTTTTTATAAAAATCAATTTTACCTTCATCATCAAGATCCCTGTATTTACCGCGAAAACCGAGACTAAGACACAGTAAATAAACAACAGCAAGATCGCTTCGTGTGGGATCCGCTGCCTCAAGAAGAAGGTCAAGACGACTAAAAAAAAGCTCGCCCGCTACTTGTGTGTGAAACAATTGTGTTTCTAAAATATGCTTGCGCCATTGTTTTTTTCCAGGCCATGCAATGGTCAAAAATGTTTCATCCGCAAGGGCCGCCATGAGGTATTGGGCTTCCCTAAAGTTTGTTTGAGCATACTCTCCCAGTTGATAGGAGGCTTTTAATGATTGCTCCTCCAGCATGATGCGGAGCTTTCGTTGAATGTTGTGACAAAGCTCGATGTTTTTCTCAACAATAGATCCTTCAAATTGAAACGATTCTTGGCTTTCATCGCCATACGCTTGAGCTAAAGCTTCATCATTGGTTTCCGTAGAGAGATCGGCATTATTATCATTCGCGTCTACGTCTATGCTGTTACCATCCATAGCATCGGAGCTGATACGATTTCCCTCATCGAGAACACCTTCTTCGTCGTCAGCTTGTTTTGGAGACACTTTTTTTGAGAAAAGATGAACATTGCCGTCTTCACTTTCCCGAAGAGCTCTTTCTTTTTGGCGAAGGATCTCCTCATAAAAATCCTGAAAGACCGATGCGATGAAATTGGAACGAAGTAATGTCATGCGGCAGTCTCATACTTTACGTTTTTGTTTTTTAAGTAAAGCACGATAGATGTGGGACGTTTATCATCGTCATCAGATGCATTGAAAATATTGAGATTTTCCCCTGCCTTTAAAAATTCTGATGGATATTGAACTTTGAACACCAATGTTCCTCGTGCTGTTAGAAAATCATTCATTTCCTCTTGATCCAGAACGCGCCTTGGGGCTCCTACAATACGTTTAGAACGTGCAGACTCAACAGTGCTATCGCTTGCTATGACAGCGTCCTTGACCCACTCATAGAGCATTTCTTCTGTCATGGTCGAGGGTGCACGAAGCCCAATATAAAGATCCTTTGTGAAAAAAGACTCATGAAATTTAATATAAAATAAGCGATCACGCTGACTAAAGGGCAACAGCAAAATGGATTGCTCAATACTATCAAGCAGCTGTTCAATCAACATAAACAAAGCCCCCAAACATTGATTCACATTGTCATGCTGATACATAGGCAAAAGGGGTGGTACTAGTGTCAACCTCATGGTTGATAGCTCACCAAAGACAAAACACAAGAGATCATAAAAATCCCTTGGTGCAAGATTTTGACCTCGAAGACGTCCCTCCATGATGGGGAGAACTTTGATGAGGGGGCGTAGTTGATTAGCTGTCTCCGTTAATAATGTTGTGCCGATTTGTTTTTGCCACTTATCCGACAAAAATTGCGCTTTTTCCCGCATACGCACAATGATTTGAACAGCGCGATCATGAATATCACTATTCGCATCAATTCTGAGTAAGGGCGGCTGAAAATCCGTAAAAATAAACATCTCATCTCGGTGAATCAGTTCGCATAAAGGAAAAGAGACATAACGCGCCGGATACGTCTCCGCTACAATAAGGGATACCTTAGGATGGAGACGTGGGATAGAAACAACATTATCTTGAACATTTTCATCCATGGTTTGCTCGCCCACAACGGATACATAACGAGGCCACTCACCCATGACAGGGGAACGCCCTTCCTCATGTTCCGGCACTGAAAGATACACCTTAATAGGCCCTTTCATCGCAGCCTCTTTGTAAGGTGTCAAATCAATTTGAAGAGGGATATGCCCCCCCTCGTCCGGATACGCAATGAGTGTATTATCCGGCATAATGGCTTTGAGCTCAGACACTTGCAATATCCCATCGGATAAGGCCAACGTATCATATTTTAAATGAGCTATACCCCATGCATGATTATGCATGATGGAAGTGTGGATACTGAGCTCTCCTTCAATGCGCCGTTGGAGCTGTTGAAAGTGCTGAGGGCTTAGGAACATGCCCTCGTGCCATTGGATCAGAGACGGAATACGCTGCATGCAAATAAAATTTTCACAAATTTTTAATTAATTATGGGCATAAAAAAAATTTAACTCAAGAGGGAAAGCAATCAAATGGTATGAGCGGTTTTTTTTGAGAGTCTTTTTATACCCTATGCATGATACATGAAGAGTTTGGCGAGCGTTTAATAAAAATATTTTTTATAATTTTTCTTTATCTTTATAAAAAATATAGAGACTTTATAACCCTAACTAGTTAATCACGTCAAACCATCATTCCATTGAATCTTAATGATTTCTTCGTGTATAGAAATAAAAGAATATCTGTAAAAATACATACGTATGATTTCTCTTGATGGATTTCGTGGCAACCCCATACTTTCTATTAATCCACGGGCAAAGCGAATTATCTTTCGCTTTGATAGGGCGCAAGGAAGAACTGTAATTGTTATTCCAAGCAAACAATATGTGGGTAAAGTAGCTCAGCATAAGGATACCTTTAATCAATGGGTAGACAGCCTTATCCTCAAAGAAAGAATCACGTTTTCAAACGGATTGATTTTTCCCTTTAAGGGAGCCCCACATACACTTATGGTTTCACCTCTTGATATACATCTAAAAAGACCTAAAGTAGAGCTTTTTAATGCAATTATTCGCGTCCACGGGCATCATGACGACATAAGACGCCACATGAAAAAGTTTTTAAGGGATGAAGCTCTGATCGTGGCGAAAATCCTAAGCGAAAAATATGCAAAAGCTCTTGATGTGCCCCTTACGCATATTACCATAAAAGATATGTCAAGTATGTGGGGACGGTGCCTTCGTCAAAAAGAGCTTTGTTATAACTGGCGCCTTATTCTTGCACCTTCTCCTATTTTTGAGTACGTTGCTGCGCACGAAGTTAGTCACTGCATACACCCTAATCACAGTGCAGCTTTTTGGAAAACTGTGGCTATTTTGTGTCCTCATTTCAAGGAAAATCGTGCATGGCTTAAAAACAATAGCACTATGCTGATGCAATATTCTTTATAAACATCCCCCTTGAAAGAGGTACTTGCTAAAAAACTTCAAAAACACGCCTAGTTAGTATATAAAAAATCACTATCTTTTGTAATATTTATCCCTCTTGCTCACCGTGACATATCCCATTACAAATAGGGAAACCCTCAACAAAAGATCTAACAAAATGTCAAAAAATTTTATTGAAACAATCAAAGACTACGAATTTATCGATTTTAGATTTACCGATGTACTTGGAACGTGGCATCACATTTCCTTCCCTCTTAGCGAAGTCGATGAAGGTCTTTTAAAGGACGGCATCCCCTTTGATGGTTCCTCTATCCCTGGTTGGAAAGCTGTCAACGAATCCGATATGATTTTGATGCCGGATCTTAAAACCCTTGTGGCTGATCCTTTTTCTGCCCATGCCACAGCCATTATTGTGTGTGATGTGTATGATCCAACCACAAATCAACCGTATAACCGTGATCCACGCTCTATTGCTAAAAAAGCAGAAAGCTACATCAAAGCATCTGGCCTTGCCGATACAGCTTACTTTGGTCCCGAGGCGGAATTTTTTGTTTTTGATGAAGTACAGTTCCAAGCAGGTTCTGATGCAAGTTTCTTCCATCTCTTCTCAGAGGAGCTTCCTTATGCTTCTGGCAAAGAACCCAATAGTGGGTATCGCCCTGGGCACAAGGGCGGCTACATGCCATGCGCCCCCATTGACACAGCCCAAGATATGCGCAGCGACATGGTTCTTACGATGGCTGCCATGGGGCTTTCCATGGAAAAGCATCATCATGAAGTTGCAACAGCACAACATGAACTTGGGTTTAAATTTGGCACCCTCACAAGCACAGCAGATGCGCTTCAGATTTACAAATATGTGGTACGTAATGTAGCAAAGGATTATGGGCGAACAGCCACCTTTATGCCAAAACCCTTGTATGGTGATAACGGATCCGGCATGCACGTTCACCAGTCTTTGTGGCAAAATGGGGAGCCTCTCTTTGCAGGTTCAGGGTATGCTGGATTATCCCAAACTGCACTGTATTATATTGGTGGTATTATTAAGCATGCAAAGGCCATTAATGCATTTACAAACCCTACGACCAATAGCTATAAACGCCTTATCCCAGGATTCGAAGCGCCGGTAATTTGCGCATACTCTGCACGCAATCGCTCTGCGGCATGTCGTATTCCTATGGCCTTTAATGACAAAGGGCGTCGTGTTGAAGTACGTTTCCCTGACCCAACAGCATGCGGTTACCTCGGTTTCGCCGCCATGCTTTTGGCAGGCCTTGACGGTATTAAAAATAGTATTGATCCAGGCACAGCAGCGGATCAAAATTTATTTGAAGAGGCAGATGCAGCTAAACGTTTCCCCACCGTGGCAGGATCGTTGCGTGAGGCGTTGAATGCGCTCGAACACGACTATGAATTCCTTTGCCAAGGTAATGTCTTTACACCGGATTTCATTCAATCCTACATTGATTTGAAATTCCATGAGGTTCATGCCTTTGAACATGCGCCGCACCCCATCGAATTCACAATGTATTATAACGGTTAAAAGTAATACGTAGTAAGCCTAGAAAGAAGTAGAGAGTCGGAATAATTCCGGCTCTTTTTTTGTAATGTTAGCTGTTTGTCAAAAAAATGAAGAGGTGCACCAAGATAGTGAGAAAACCATTATTTTTTCTACACTATGGTCAAAGAACGCTAAGCAATTATAATACATACCCAAAAATACTTTATACCTATCCTTTCCAGCTTCCTTGATTTCATGCTAGTATTTTTTATGTCAAAAAGTTTGATTCATGTGAAAAATGTTAGTTTCATTCCAGAGGATGCTTCCGGAAAAAGGATTCTTTATGACATTAATATTGACATAAAAAAAGGTAAAATCACGACATTGATTGGTCCTAATGGCGCAGGCAAGACAACGTTGCTTAAAATTATTCTTGGTCTGATATCCCCCACAACGGGAACCATAATGCGTCAAAAAAATCTCAAAATTGGTTATGTTCCGCAAAAAATTCAATTTAATAGCTTTCTCCCACTACGGGTTATGGATTTTTTGATGCTTTTCACTCATGATCACGCTCTAATTCAAGAAAAACTGGCTTTTTTTAAGCTTGAGGATCGCAAAAAAACGCAAATGCATCATCTTTCCGGAGGTGAGCTTCAAAAAATCCTCCTTAGTCAAGCAACTCTTAGGGGACCTAATTTATTAATTCTTGACGAACCATCCCAGGGCGTGGATATCATTACACAAAATGAGCTCTATACCTATATTGATCAGATGCGTGATACAATAGGCTGTGCCGTTCTCCTCGTTTCTCATGATTTACACATGGTTATGGCGAAAAGCGACGCGGTCTTATGTCTCAATCATCATATTTGCTGCCATGGTCATCCGGAAGATGTAAAAAAACACCCCGAATATATCGGTCTTTTTGGAGGGCACTTACCCGAAAATTTGGCTCCCTATCACCATCATCATGATCACATGCATGAGAAATAGAATCATTATCCTAAACATACACATTTGGATTAAACCGAAGACCTTTTAAACCCCTTAAAAGGTCCTCATTTGTATGTTTTTGGACACATTCTAATTGAGTAAATGTTAGATGCTATTTTTGTTTTTTATAAACTTTTTTACTGGTAAAACTCATAGGCGTAGGTGTTCGGAAGAGGGGTTATTCACAAGCGTAGGTGTTATTATCACCACGCTACCGCCTTGAATTGCAACTGTCATACTATTATCAAAGATACTTGCTCCCATGCCAGCCTTGATAATAATGTTATTAACGGCAAATATAAAGCGAGCAAATCCTGCTTGAGCATTAGCATCACTTGTTACAAGAGAGATGAGTTGAGGGCAAAATGTTGCCATCATGATTGATGCTTTTTGAGCATCCACTAAAAGAATACCCATATTTTTTTTGAAGCTCTCCATTTTTTACAAATTGTTCAATGGATTTTTCAAGGGGTTGAAATCGCTACTTAATAGATACAGCTAATGGCCCTCAATACAATGTATTACTTCGCAATGGACAAAAAAGGATCTGAAACAGCCATAGTAGACAAAGCTAGAAATAAAATTTTCCCATTCATTCTATATATCCTACTGTATTATTATCGAGAAGAAGTTTTTCACCGCCTGGTATTAAGATCAATCAAACCTATCCACAATTCATTAAAGATAAATAAATTATCAAATAATTGCACACTTTATTTCAATAAAAAATAAATTAAAATGTAAACATAAATTAAAAAAGGTCAAAATGAGAAAAAATGATCTAAGACAATATTTCAAATCCATGCGAGAATCTTATATTAAAAAGCATCCTGATACGGATTTTGAGGCGCAATTTTTAACAACATTCTTGAACTATGTTACAGATCAGCATCTGGACCTATCAAGGTGCATCACAGCTTTATACTATCCATTTGGTGCAGAAGCCTCCCCTATAAAAATCCTCGAATATCTTTTAACTAACGGATACCCCGTAGCACTTCCAAAAATGCAAGGGGAGACCATTACATTTGCCCCCTATTCAAGAGATGTATCCTTGCTCAAAAACAATTTCGGGTTTTATGAACCTGATTCACATAAAAGCACCCACCCCGATATTATCATTATGCCTTTACTTTGTTTTGATTCTACTGGGCATCGTCTTGGTTATGGTAAAGGACATTATGACAAGACCATTGATTTAATTTCTCCATCAAAATGCCCTCACCTCATAGGTCTTGCTTACTCTTGTCAAGAGATCAATATTTTGCCCTTTGAGCCTCATGATAAGAAACTTAATGTAATTTTACTGCCTAACAAATATAAAATATTTTAGAAATAAACAATATCACCTTCGTTAAATATACATCATTAACCTTTTTTAAAGGAGCAATAAGCATAATAAAATAAAAATATCTCCACACAATGATTTACAATGTCACACATTCAATCCTTTTTCAATTTTCTCTACCCTCCTGAATGCATAGGATGTTCTGTACCTGTTGCTGTTGCGCATTCCCTTTGTGGGGATTGCTTTTCGAAACTTTCCTTTATAAAAGGGACATTGTGTGAATGCTGCGGCTATCCTTTGGAGGATGATGATGCACATCGCTGTGTCCCCTGCATAACAAAACCACCACCCTATATTTTGCGTTCTACCCTCAAATATAATGATTTGTCTAAGGAACTCATTTTGAAATTAAAATATTTTGATCGCATGGATTTATCGAACCCCCTCGGTGGATTTTTATATCAAGCAGCACAGCCCTATCTCCATGATATTGATTATTTTATTCCGGTTCCTCTTTATTGGCAAAGGCTTTGGCACAGACGGTACAATCAAGCAACAGAGCTGTCTCATCACCTATCGTCTCGTGTAAAGGAGCTGACATCCCGTGATATTCCTGTTATGCACCAAAATCTTATTCGAACAAAAAATACAGAATCCCAAAGGATGAAAAGCTCTCTTCACCGGTTACGTAATATGCAGGGCGCTTTTATTGTGCGCGACCCAGCATCTCTCAAAGACAAGCGTGTAGCTATTATTGATGATGTATATACGTCCGGAGCGACTCTACGCGCCTGTGTTCGTTCTCTTCAAAAAGCAGATGTGAAAGAGATATATGCTTTTACGGTTGCACGAGTGGTGCGCGGGGAAGTGATGTTGAGTAAGGA
>JAIESS010000112.1 GCA_019745755.1 Alphaproteobacteria bacterium | reverse complement strand
GTCTTAAAAATCGCACTGATAGCGCCCCTTGACGAGAAAAAAGGCAGTGAAGAAACACCGCCATCATCGTCAAAAAAGAAAAGTGAAAAAACTGAAAAAGTGATTGTTGATCAACTCATCACCCATTAAAGAATTTTGCAGTTTTATTCTACCTCCCCCTCAAAAGAGGGGATTTTTTTGTGTGTTTTGTCAAAAAAATTAGAAAATTAAACATTTCTTAAAACTTTTTTCTTTAAGATAGTCTTAAATGATTGAGTGAGAGATAACTTGATTTGCTTTTTATTTTTAAAAATGTACTCTGCTTTGTTTTCCTTTTTCTTCAAGGAATAGAAGGAGCATGGGCCAATACAGACGGCCTTAAGCATATTCTTGATCGTGGTGAATTGATTGTAGGGGTATGCAAAATTGATCAACCCCCCTTTTATTCACGTGACAAGAATGGTGTCTTAAAAGGTTTTGATATTGATATTGCAAAGGGCCTTTCAGAGGGCCTTGGTGTAAAACTACGTATTGATGAAAACGCCGCAAATTGGGATGCCCTTGTTGATCTTCTTAAGGAGAAAAAAATTGATCTTGCTATTTCTTTTCTGAGCAAAAACACAGCGCGCGCTAAATTCATTTTATTCTCTTTCCCCTACGCTAAAATTAATGAAGCTTTTCTTGTGAATCGTCTCATTTTGAAACAAGCCATGGCTCATGGGCGCAATACATTGGACAGCCTTTTTGAAAAAAACAGCGGTGAAAAACTTGCCGTATATGAAGGATCATCCTATGTCAAGTTTGCAGAAGCTCTCTTTAAAGACGTGGAGCTTGTGAAATATACAGATCAAAAAGATATTGTGAGCAGTGTAAGATCAGGCAAGCATATCGCCCTTATTTCAGATCAACTTGAAATTAAAAATTATCTTGATGCTACTCCCGAGGCAAAATTAAAACTTATCCCGTTAACTATCAAAAATGCTTTTGATCTTATTGCCGTGGGCATTACTCCTGGCAACTATGACCTTCTCCAATTTGTGAACACATATCTTCAAACAAATAATATCAATATTGATGTCAGTACACTCCCTCGTTTAGGCGAGGAAGATGAACAACTCTCCAATGAGGGAAGGTAAAAATGGCTAATTTTTTAAATCGCATAAAAGATACCACTCACCGAAGAAAGTTACGCTTTGATATTGTGACAAGCTTTCTTGTTCTTTTTATCGCATCGAGTGTTTTCATCCTTGTCTATACTTATCAAGGTACAAAAGCATCCAGCATTGATTTTGCCCAAAAATTACTTGAACAAATGACGGAAACTATTGTTGAAAAAACCTCAAATTATTTAGGGGACGCTCACGTTGCAACCACTATTTCGGAGTCCTTTATAAAACCACAAGATCCAAAATTTATGGAAGATGAGAGTCTTCGCCTCAGCTTTATGCAAGTACTGAAACTTAATCCAAATTTTAAAGTTGTACAAATTGCTCTTAAAAATGGAAATTATTTTTCTATGGAGCGTGTGAATCAAGGCACCAAATATGTCAAAACCCCTGACAAGTCTTTACAAGAAAACATTCAATTTTTAAGTCAACATCAAGATCGTAGTAACCCCACACACCCCATAGAGATATGGACATATTATGATGACGAAGGACGCATTGTGAGCAAGGAAGAAAATGAATTCCTTGTTTATGATGCACGCAAACGCCCTTGGTACATGAGAACTGAACAAAAAATGAAATTTAATTGGTCATCCGTTTATAATTTCAGTTTTATAAATGTTCCGGGCGTAACAGCCTCGAAACCTCTCTATGCAAGCGCTGATAATCAAGGAGAGAATGTTGGTGTTGTGGGCATTGATTTATCATTACAAGACATCTCCCATTTTCTTCAAAAAAATAAGGTATCGACCAATGGTTCCGTCATTGTTTTAAATGCAGGGGATCAGCTGGTAGCATCGTCCAACCCGCGCCATCTCGTTGCAACGGATGCACGCAGTGAAGAAATTATCACTATCGATTCAATCAAGGACAACCATATCAAGGAAGCTCACCGCCTCTTTCAGGAAAATAATACTGAAGAGTTTCGGTTTGACTACCAAAACATATCTTATTTGGCATCCTTCACAAAATTACCTGATGAAACGGATAATTATTGGCTTGTTGGGATTGTTGTCCCTATCGATGACTTTTTAGGCACAGCGAAAAGTATTCGCGATAATGTTTTCTTTATGATTTTGCTGTCACTTGTTATCTCGACAATGTTGATTTATCTTTTGTCACGACGTATCTCCAGACCCATTGTTGCCGTTGCGGGAGAAACACAAAAAATTCAAAATCTCGATATTGATGGTGACTTTCATTTAAAGAGTAGCATTCTTGAAATTCAACTGATGCTTTCATCCCTTGCATCCATGAAAAACAGCTTGGCATCCTTTAGTAAGTTTGTCCCCAAAAGCCTTGTGAGAAAACTCTTGCAAAAGGGCGGTGAAGTAAAACTTGGGGGAAAGAAAAAAGAACTAACGATCTTTTTCTCAGACATTGCTAATTTTACAAATATTTCAGAAACAATGTCTCCTGAAAAACTTGTTATGCATTTATCCACATATTTGGACGAACTGTCTCGCATTATCACGGAATCAAGCGGAACGATTGATAAATATATTGGTGATGCGATTATGGCTTTTTGGGGCGCTCCTATTAATGATCGCGATCAAACGTTTCATGCTTGTCATGCAGCCCTTTCTTGTCAACGTAAACTTGTAGAGCTCAACCGCCAGTGGGAGCTTGAGGACAAACCCATTTTTCACACACGCATGGGGCTCCACCGCGATGAGGTTCTGGTGGGTATTATTGGTTCACAAGAAAAAATGAATTATACAGTCATGGGTGACGGCGTGAATGCAGCATCTCGCTTAGAAGGACTCAATAAAGCTTATGGCACATTTGTTCTTGTCAGTGAAAGAGTTGTCGAAGAAGTAGAAGAAAGCTTTTTATTCCGTCCCCTTGATATTATTACAGTGAAAGGGAAGAAAAAACCCTTCAAAATTTTTGAGCTTATGGCGCAAAATAAAGGTGATGCATCACTCCTTCCAAGTGAATCTGAACGCCAACTCAGCCTTCTTTTCACAAAAGCATTTAGACTCTATACCATTCAAAAATTCGATGAAGCACTCACAGCTTTTGAGGAACTTCACGCAATTTATCCTCATGATTACCCGACAACCCTTTATATTGAACGCTGCAAGGAGCTCAAACTTAACCCTCCTCCCCTTGATTGGGACGGTGTCACCGTTTTCACACATAAATAGAAAGATAATGGTAGAGAGCCCATGATGAAGAAATTATCGTTTAACACCCTCCTTTCTAATGAATGGCTGTTTCTCGTAGGTATTGTCGGGGGTGTGGTCTGTGGATTATTCTTTAAAAATTTTTCACAATCTCTCGAGCCTTTTGCTCAAATATATATGAGCTTTTTACAGCTTTCTGTGATCCCTGTGATTATCATTACTGTCACAACAGGGCTTTCGAATATCACCTCTCACCCCCACGCTAATGATAAAATCTGGAGAATATTTTCATCTCTTTTCGCTCTCCTTCTACTCTCAGCGGTTCTCTCCACCCTCATTGGTATATTATTCGAGCCAGGCATTGGGCTTACAAAAAATCCTGCCATTTCCGCTCTTATCGCCGCTAATGAAAATGTGACAGGTGCCTACATTACAACAAAAGATATTATTGTGGTTGATACAAGCCCCAATATGCTAAAATTTCTTGTCAGTATCATTCCCAGTAATATTTTTTCAGCGCTTTCTCAAGGCTTTGTCTTACAAATCATTGTCTTTTCAATTATTTTTGGCGCTGCCATGGGATACAAGCAATCAAAGGATGGGATGGACAGATCGTCTATTCTCAAGACATTTTTCCCCGTGTTCACACTCATGAATGACACAATTATTAAGTTTTTACCTTTTGGTGTTTTCTTTCTTTTAGCATCTCAATTTTCATCCTTTAGTTTTTCCACTATTCTCATACTTGGTAAACTTGTCATAGCTTTATGTCTCAGCATGACCTTACTTATCACCTTTTTTATTATGATTATTTGTTTTTACGCCAAAGCACACATTACAGATGTTATAAGATCTCTTAGCTATATTGGTCTTATGGCAGTATCAACGCGTTCTGCTTTCACGTGTATCCCTAAGTGTATCGAAGGTATGAGCCGTTATTTTGATAAAGATATGACAAATCTTGTGATTCCCTTTGGAAACACAACATGCCGCTATGGATCCATATGCTTTTACACTATTGGCACAATTTTTATTGCAAACATCTTTGTCATCACCCTCTCCCCTAGTGCCTATATCGCCATTATTTTTAGTGCTATTTTGGCATCGTTTGCAGCGTCAGGCGCTGTTGGCATTTTAGCACTTCAAATGATTACCATTGTTCTTGATCCTCTTGGACTTCCGCTTGGTGCTGTTTTTGCGCTTTTTGTTGCTATCGATCCTATTATTGATTTCTTCGATACTCTTGCTAACGTGTATGGCAATTGTGCAGCCACAGCCATCAGTGGTCGAGGAACTCGAACAAGCAGCCACATTAAATCCCAATCACAAGAAATCGGAGAACATGGATAAATAAATTCAAAAATTTTATAACTTATATATGAATCACTTTGATATTTATTAGGAGAACACATTTATCTGATAATATAAATTATGGAAAATAATAGCTCAGCGAGGACACTTGTATGCAGGAATGCTTTCTGACATCCTAATGAAAGAACATATTCAATTATTTATGTGCCATGCATGATTTTTTCTGAGGCGCAGACACGCATGTTTTTATGGCTTCCTGTTGCCTTTGGCGTGGGTATTGGCCTTTATTTTTATCTACCTACGGAACCTTCTGTTTATTGGATCTATGGTCTTTTTTCTATAAGCACTCTAGGATTTATCGTTAATGCGATCAGCTTAAAACGTTATAGTCTTTATGCATTTCTTTGGTGTAGCCTTGGCTTTTGCCTTGCTTTTACACGCACACATGTCCTTGACACCTACATGATTGATGAGTTTCTAAAGGATCTCACCGTAACCGGAACGATTTTAGATATTGAGGATCAAGACGACTCTGTGCGACTCATTATGCATAATCTCACCTTTAATAATGAGGCAAACTGTCATCCAGCCATTGTATGGAGCCGCATCAAAAAAATCCGCCTTAAAATAGCAAAATCCATGGCACCTCCAGTGCCTCAGAACATTAATACCCTTGTTCCTGGCTCATTGATTACGGTAAAAGCAACACTTATTCCCTTTAATGGACCTGTCTACATGGGGGGCCTTGATCTCCGGCGCCAAGCCTACTTTGATGGCTTATCCGTCCAGGGCAGT
Organism: Alphaproteobacteria bacterium; assembly: GCA_019745755.1. Classification (GTDB taxonomy): domain Bacteria; phylum Pseudomonadota; class Alphaproteobacteria; order Paracaedibacterales; family JAKBAR01; genus JAKBAR01. The sequence continues at coordinate 10,391 of JAIESS010000112.1, read as the reverse complement.
GTCAAGGAAATCTTGAGTCTTAAACATGGTGAAGAAGCTATTTTTCAAGAAAAAATCCACTATTATCGCAATAGGCTTACTCATAAACTACTATCCCTCCTCCCCAAAGATACGGGGAATATTGCCGTTGCCCTTATCACTGGCGATCGATCCCGCATTGATAAGAAGGTACGTCAAGAATTTGTCGATGCGGGTATTGCTCACATTTTGGCGATCTCAGGCCTCCATCTTAGCATTATTGGCGGTTTTGTTTTCTTCTTCATTCGAGGAAGCCTTGCCTTATTTTCTTCCATCACAGAACGCTATCCCATCAAAAAAATAGCTGCAAACGTCGTTGTTCTTGTCACATTTGCCTACTTGCTCATTTCAGGATCAGGCTATCCCGTTCAACGTGCGTTTATCATGATGAGTCTTGGCATGGTAGCCATTATGATCGATAGAAAAGTCATTTCTATGCGTCTTCTTGCTTTTGCAGCCTTTATCGTGCTTATGATACGCCCCGAAAGTCTTTTATCCGCAAGTTTTCAGCTCTCTTTTGCAGCACTAGTGGCTTTAGTTGCTTTTTACGAAGTAGGATGGGCGTTCCTTTATAAGTGGAACCGTCATTCAGGTATTATTCGCAAAAGTCTTACCTATTTTTTAGGGATTATGATGACAACTATTGTTGCAACCCTTGCAACAACTCCCTTTACAATCTTTTTTTTCAATCGTTTTACATTACAAGCTCTTTTAGGGAATACACTTGCCATTCCTTTAACCGGTATGCTAATTATGCCCGTAGCATTTATGGCCACAACATCCTTGATCTTTGGGGGAAGCACGGCTATTTTCTATATTTTTGATAAAAGCCTTGTTCTTTTAAAAGCCATCGCTTCCTTTACAGCAAGTCTTCCTGGTGCAGCCATTATGATTCCATCGCCCCATCTTGGGACGCTTCTTTTATGTGTTGCAGGGGGGCTTTGGCTATGTTTATGGCAAACAAAAATACGCTACGCTGGTGTCATTTTTATTGCTGCTGGTTTTATTGGCTTTAGCATAGATCAAACACCGGATATTCTTATCTCCAAGAATGTTATTGCTTATAAAAAGGACAATACTCTTTATTTATCTTCAAAAAAGGGGTGGTTTGAAAAAAGTATGTGGCAAAAACATCTTGGTCTTATAGACAACACATTGTGGGATGAGCCTATTCAGCGTCTGGATCACATTGTGCTGATTCATGATCCACGTCAACTTTCGAAACAAGCTATAAATGAACTATGCTATAATGCCGATGATCATCTTTTTATCACGGAAGGCTATTTCCCACGGTATATAGCCAACCATATACGTAAACGTGGGGATAGGCTTATTGACCGTAATGACCTTAAAAATCAAAATATGGGTGTATGGCTTAATAAAACAAGATCCTCGATGAAGTCTCCTTTAGTGAGCTCCCTCAATCCCACTTATCCTCGTCCTTGGGGATAGCGGGTAAAGTTTTGTACGTCTCATTTCCTCAAAACGAGGGTTATCCAGCGGTTAAGGTTGTAGTTCCTTACACTTATGAATCCTTGGTCATTGTATGCTTTTATAACATCTTCCTCTTGCCAATCAAGAAGACCTGATAAAATCACATGCCCTCCATTATCAAGGTGCGTGTAGATGTCAGGGGCAAGCTGTATCAGAGGTGTCGCCAAAATATTGGCAATAATTAGATCAAACTGCGCCGTAACACCTGCGAGGCCTTCGCCTACTTCTGCTTGGATATACTGTTCAACACCATTAAGGATCGCATTAGCCCGCGTAACACGCACAGCTTCAGCGTCGTTATCAATGGCAAGCATGGGGACAGGGTGAAGTTTTGTCGCTGCAATGGCGAGAATACCAGACCCACAACCAAGGTCCAGGGGTTTTTGCCAGGGGTTCTCAGAAAGAAGATCGCTCAGCGCTGTCATGCATCCTGCTGTTGTGCCGTGTTCACCGCTGCCAAAGGCTGTTGCTGCATCCAATATAATTGCTGTCTTATCGGTTGGAATATCGCCCTTATAATGACTGCTATGAACAAAAAAAGGACCCACCGTTTGAGGGGGAAATTTTTCCCACATATCCTCAAGCCAATTTGTTTCTTGGAGTGGTTGAATTGTCACTTCTGGGCTAGGAATACCAAAAGCCTTTGCCCCCAAAATAATTTTCATCTGAAGTTCCGTCTGTTCAGGCTCTTCAAGCATATGACCTTCGATAAACCAATCCTCAGAGTCCCACGCCGCATTAGGATCCTCAATCTCAACCCACGATGTGGTGACGCACTGATCTTCAATTAACGTGCTGAGGTTTTCTAAATGATCGCGTTTCGTCTTAATGAGGATTTGCCACATAGTTTATCAATCTTGGATGAAGTGGAATGAAAATCCCCATCGTTAACAGGGGAAGCGTGTATGGTGCCCTCGGGGAGAGTCGAACTCCCACATCCTCACAGATAACAGATTTTGAGTCTGCCGCGTCTACCAATTCCGCCACAAGGGCAATTGAAGAGACTATACCTGTAAATACGGTGTGATGGAAGGATTTTTTGCAGATAAATTCTCAAGATATCCCCGCGCTTGAGGAAGGGTGAGGCGTTTGTGCTTGTTTAAAAGAAAATGATCCAAGCCCTCTATAACATCAAAGAGAGCTGCGTAAGACCGATCGATGCGCATACATAGATAATCCACGGCGGCCATATCATAGTCAATACTTCGACCGGACAAAAGCTTGCACGCCAATTGCTGCGCCAAAAGATCATCCATAGTATGAATCACCATGGGGTAAAATGTCTTAAGCCGTGATGCCAGATCCTGCGTCGTGCAATGCCACTCATTTGTATGAATTTCAGATAATAGAATGAGCTTACGTCCCCCAAGATTTTGGTGGTTATAGAGATGAAACAACCAATCCTGAGGTGTTTTATCCGCATCATCAAGAAAAATATCACAGGCAGGAAGCTCTGAAATAATGAGAGGATTACAGGCTATATCATCGCCACAAAGGAGAAATACATTATGTTTCTTTTGTGCTAGCTGAGCAAGCGTTGTTTTTCCTGATTTTGAAGGCCCTATAATCATGACATGCTGAAGGGGCCATGTATCATAATGGGACAGCCAATCACACACATCCGCATTGGCAGCGCCATAGATCAACTCATCTTCATAACGACGTGGATGATCCAGTGGCAAAAGCAATTGTTGCAAAGACGCAGTGGGCATAGTCATATCAGAAGATGCCTAAGCTTTTGAGTTTTTATAAAGGCGGCTAGCATAATATTCCTCGAGGGCTAAGCGTACAATGGTCCCAATAATAGCAGCCACAGGGAGGGCAATAATAACCCCCATGAAACCAAACCATGTCGCCGCAGCAAGGAGGGAAAAAATAATCCACACGGGGTGAAGGCCAACCTTTTCACCCACGAGTCGCGGCGTCAGATAGTAGCCTTCACACACACTTACCACACCAAAAACAATTAGAATGGCAAAAATTTGCCACCATCCTTCAAAATGAAGGAAACCCACAATAAGGCTAAGAATGAGACCGACGAGTGCTCCTAAATAGGGGATAAAGGCTAAAAACCCTGTGATAAAACCAATAAAAAAAGCATCGGGAAGTTTTATCAATGTGAGCAATATGATGTATAGCACGATAAGTGTGAGGCATACAGCCATTTGCCCTTTTGCATACTCACCAAGGGTTGTGTGGATTTTTGATGTATAACGCTCAATCTTTGTTACATAGAATCGCGGAATAAGTTTTGTAATCTGTGCGAGGAAAAGATTCCAGTCCTTTAAAAAATAAAACATGACCACAGGCGTCAAAATGAGAAGGGATATAATGTTGGCAAGGACAAGACCACTGCCGAGTATATTCAACAAAAATGATATAATGACTTGAGCAATGTTACCAATATGGGAGGAAATTTGGGTTTTGAGCTGTGCCTCTGTGGGGAATCCAAAATCATGTGAAAGTCTTTCGAGAAGTGGCGATGAGAGTTTGATTAATTTTTCACTGAGCCCAGGAAGATTACTGCTAATGGCAAAAAGCTCTTGATGCATGTACGGAATAAGAATCATAAAGAAGATGCTAATCAGGGTGATAAATAAAAGCATAACGACAGCGGTGGCAAGACCTCGGTTAAGGCCGCGTTTTTCGATGTTGCTCACAAAAGGGTTAAGGGCATAGGCACCAATACAGCCTGCTAGGAAGGGTAAGAAAATAGAGCTCAGACTACTCACAAGGAGCGCGAAGCTTGCGCTAAGTCCAAGAATAATCCAGTGAGTAAGTGTCATGGCTCTGAGATGTGTGATTAATTTTCTACCCTTACTATGAGGGATCCTGTGGGAATGGTCAAATTCAGGATTGAAAAACCTTCTATTTTTCATTTTTTAAAAAATCCCACAGGAAAAGGGGTTTCAAAGAATATACCGACTTAGTGAATTCCACAGCCTAACAGCCTATTATTGCTTTTGACTCGTTTACTGACTCTCAGCAATCATTTCCTTGATAGCACCAATAGCTTTTGCAGGATTAAGCCCTTTGGGGCAGGTCTTCGTACAGTTCATAATGGTGTGGCAACGATAGAGTTTGAAGCTGTCGTTAAGTGCATCAAGGCGGTCTTGAGTTTTCGTATCCCGCGAATCTGCAATCCACCGATACGCCTGAAGAAGAGCTGCTGGGCCAAGGTATTTATCACCATTCCACCAATAACTGGGACAGGACGTCGTGCAGGAAAAACACAAGATACACTCCCAAGAGCCGTCCAATTTCGCCCGATCTTCCCGTGATTGCAGGCGCTCCCGTGTTGGATAATTATCATTGTGTATCCAAGGCTTAATGCTCGTGTATTGTTGGTAGGCGCCACTCAGATCCGGCACTAAATCCTTTACCACAGGCATATGGGGAAGCGGTGTAATATGCATTTTCCCCTTATACGTATTAATAAAACTGGTGCAGGCAAGCGTATTTGTGCCACCAATATTCATAGCACAGCTGCCGCACACACCCTCCCTGCAGGATCGTCTAAAAGTCAGTGTGCTGTCGATGTGATCCTTCACATAAATCAGGGCGTCCAACACCATGGGACCGCATTTATCCGCATTAATATTAAATGTATCATAACGAGGATTCTCTTCACTGTCGGGGTTATAACGGTAAACAGTGAGCTCATAGGTTTTCTCATTTCCCGTAAGCGTCGGATCAAGCCATAATTTTCCTTTTTGAATCCGTGAATTTTCCGGTAAACGTAAATCAGCCATAGCTATGCACTTTAGATAAAATTTTATATAAATAGCATAGCATTTTTAGGTTAAGGATCTATTAAAAAAATATATCTAGGCAGATACATACAATTTTTCCATTCAAGGAAAAATAGAATAGTCAAAATCTGTGATTTTTACATTTCATTGATTTCATACACCTAAAGCCTAGAGATATATCAGATTCAGATAATGCTGTTTTTCATAAGATTTAAATCTTTCTCATAATCAGCGATGCATTCGTACCACCAAATCCAAAGGAATTGGACATGACAACATTCACTGGTTTTTGCTTGGCGGTGAGTGCAACAAGATCAAGATCACACTCATCACCCGGCTCATTGAGATTGAGCGTAGGGGGGCAGATGTTGTCACGCATAGCAAGTAAACTGAATATGGCTTCCACGGAACCTGCGCCCCCCAGCAAATGGCCGATGGAGGATTTTGTGGAGGACATGGACAGTTTTTGCGCATGGTCGCCAAACAAACGTTTCACCGCACGCACTTCAATAGCATCACCAAGGGGCGTTGATGTACCGTGGGCATTAATATAATCCACATTATCTGAATTGAGTTTGGCATTTTTAAGAGCCGCCCTCATGGCACGAAACGCGCCGTCACCATCTTCGGCTGGGGCTGTAATATGGTGAGCATCACCCGACAAGCCATAACCAATGACTTCGCCATAAATCTTAGCGCCACGCTTTTTTGCATGCTCGTACTCTTCAAGGACAAGGACGCCGGCCCCCTCCCCCATGACAAAGCCATCACGGCCCTTATCCCAAGGACGCGATGCGGTCGTTGGATTATCATTATACGAGGTGGAAAGGGCGCGACACGCGGCAAATCCAGCAATAGCAATACGGCAAACCGTGGCTTCAGCACTTCCAGCAATCATGACATCGGCATCACCAAATTGAATGAGGCGTGCAGCATCACCAATGGCATGGGCACCCGTAGCACACGCCGTTACAACGGCATGGTTGGGCCCTTTAAAGCCGTGTTTAATGGCCACTTGGCCAGAGATAAGATTGATAAGGGACGCTGGGATAAAGAAAGGGCTGACACGCCGCGGGCCGCTACCCACAAGGGTTTGGCTTGTTTTATCAATCTCAGCAAGGCCGCCGATACCAGATCCTAAAAGAACACCTGTGCGTTCTAAGGACTCAGCATCCGTAGGTTTCCAGCCCGCATCGGCAATGGCTTGATCTGCAGCAGCACAACCATACACAATAAATTTATCTACCTTGCGTTGCTCTTTGAGCTCCATATAGGCACTTGGGTTAAAAGCAGCGTCACCAAAGCTTGCTGTGTCCGAACACGGCACTTGCCCTGCAACCTTACAAGGAAGATCACTTACGTCAAAGGATGTAATGGCTTCAATCCCTGACTCACCTTTAATCAGACGTGCCCATGAATCTTTTACATTACCAGCAAGCGGCGTCACAGCCCCCATTCCAGTCACAACAACACGACGCATGAAAGATCTCCCTTTATAAATTCAGCATGGAAAAAACAAAAATGGCTTTAGCACATAAAGACTAAAGCCATTTTACGTAACATAATAAATATTAAGCAGCTTTTTTGTGATTCTCAATGTAATCAACAGCGGCTTTGATCGTTGTAATTTTCTCTGCGGCGTCATCAGGAATTTCACAACCAAATTCTTCTTCAAGCTTCATCACAAGCTCAACTTGATCAAGGCTATCAGCACCAAGATCATCAACAAAGCTTGCATTTTCAACAACTTTAGCAGCCTCAACACCAAGGTGATCAATAACAATTTCTTTTACACGGGATGCAACTTCAGACATAGGATTTCCTTTTTAACACTTTGTTAAACATTTTTACCTTTTTTATCATGATGGACGGTGGATTACAAGAGGGATTACAAGAAGGGGCATACTATGTTTCTTTTATGAAAACATATTTTTAAATTCGTGATGCGATGCATCTTATAAGACAATGCTTTCATTGTTAGTCCTTAATACTTCAAATTTTTCCTTAAAATATTGAAATCTCTCATCAATAGGAAAATCATTCCATCATACAAATGTGCTTAGAGCAAGATGCGTCGCAACTATCAGTTCCTCACGTGGCACTATTTTTATCACACTAAAAATATTTATTAACCCATTATTAAGAAATGATGGATTATAATTATAATTAATGGTTTTTCTTTCGTAATTTACGGTCTGCGTGACGCATTTTTCAAATACTAGTATTTATCTTCATACCAGTGAATCTGTATCAGCAGGGCACCCCGATAAGGTCTGCGACCAGATTTCAGACGCACTTCTTGATTATTTTTTGATGCAAAATCCCTTTGCTCATGTGGCTGTAGAAGCACTTGCTACGACTAATCGGGTGATTATTGCTGGTGAAATCAAAGGAGCGTCCATTAATACACCACAAATTGAAAATGTTATCAGGCGTACCATTGAGACTATAGGTTATGATCAACCTGGTTTTAGCTACAAAAATGTGATTATTGAAAATTATCTCCACAGTCAGTCGGAGGATATTGCCATTGGCGTGGGAGACGCCAAACACGGAGATGTTGGTGCTGGAGATCAAGGACTCATGTTTGGCTATGCTTGTAATGAAACAGAGGCATTTATGCCAGCCCCTCTTTATTATGCCCACAAGCTGCTTCGCAATCTTCATGAAGAGCGTGAGGGAGCTTTAAAAGACCGCCTGGGACCTGATGCAAAAAGTCAGATTACAATAAAATATAGAGATCGTATCCCTCTTTGTGTAGAAGCAGTTGTTTTGTCAACACAGCATCATGAAGAACTGACAACGGATGAGGTCTATGACATGATTATTCCTGTCATTGAAAAAACATTTGCGGGCAAGTGGGCAGAAACTTTGGGTCAAGTTTATATTAATCCCACAGGGCGTTTTGTCATTGGTGGGCCTGACGGTGACACGGGTCTTACTGGACGTAAAATTATTGTGGATACCTACGGCGGGGCCGCCCCCCACGGCGGTGGTGCATTTTCAGGAAAAGACCCAACAAAAGTAGACCGCTCAGCAGCTTATATGATGCGTTATCTTGCAAAAAACATTGTGGCAGCAGGCTTATGTGATCGTTGCACACTTCAAGTGAGCTATGTCATTGGTAAAGCTGACCCCCTTTCTTTCTATATTAATACACATAATTCTGGTCGTGTGCCTCAACACCATATTCAAGATTTTATCCACAAGAATTTTGATCTTACTCCCCGTGGTATCCGTCATTTCTTAAAACTCAATAAACCTATGTATCTAAGCACAGCTTCTTATGGCCATTTTGGCCGCACTCCAAAAGAAAATGGCTGTTTTAGTTGGGAAAAACTCAATTCTGTTGATCTTTTTAAAGTTCTCTTGTGATTATCACTGATTAAAATCATCTTCCCTTTTATTCTCCCCTTCCACACACGACTTTTGCTATGATGGAGAAAATTGCACATTATAAAAAATCATTGAACCGTTTTACCCCTATTCTTTCTTGTGGATTATTTTTATGTATGTCCGGATGCTCTTTTTGGGAAAATGCGGAAGAGAAACAAACCACCGTGACTATCGATGAGAAAACATTGAGGTATAAAACACATTTCCCAAAAAATATTAACCCAAAACTCTTAAACCATCTAAAAAAAGCCTCCATTCTAAAACGACTCGAAGTTCGCCCGCCTCTCACCCCTTTTGCCCTTGAAAAACGTGCAGAAAAGGATGTGAAAGAGCTCCTGGAAACACTCGATACACATGGCTATTTTGAAGGTGATGTGCGCTTTAATATGAACAAAAATGGTGATGTTTATGAGATTGATGTCATCATTGAAGAAGGGCCTCTTTATCGTTTTTCAGGGTTTGATATCCAATATGAAGGTCATTTACCAGAACATTCCATCGATTTAAATGAGCTCAATCTCCCGCTTAAGAAGGACGATCCTGTCAATTTAGAAAAGGCGCTGGAGATTGGCAAGAAAATTGCAAAATACTGGCGTACAAAAGGGTATCCCTTTGCAAAGGCTCTTGATATGAAGGGTATAAAAAATGTTGATCATAAAACAATTAAACTTATCTTTAACATAAGGCTAGGACCAAAAGGATCCTTTGGGCAAACTATCATTGATGGCCTTGAACATCTTGATCCGATTTTTGTGAATAACCGTCTTGATTATGTCAAAGGAAAAATTTTTGATGAAAAGTTATTGGAGTCAACGCGTAAAACACTCATTGAAACGGGCCTTTTTAATGAGATAACCCTCCAGCCCCATCCCAATAATACGGATCAAACAGATATACAGAGTAACATATCTAATGGAATCAGTCTGGATGACTGCAACATTCACTCTATCCCTATTCATCTTCATCTCAAAGAAGGACCGCCACGGAGCATTGGTGGTGGCGCGAAATATTCCTCAGCTTACGGATTTAGCGGCAAAGTTTTTTGGCGCCATGATAATGCCTTTGGTAAGGGTGAATCTGTTGAGACAAAATTCACAGCCGGCAAACGGAAAAATGAAGCAAAAGTTGGCTTTTCAAAGCCTGACTTTGGTTTAAAAAAACAAACTCTGTATGCCGCTCTCTCTGCAACAGAAGAATTCACCCGAGCCTATCATTCCAAGGCCGGAAAAAGTACTCTTGGTTTTGCTTATGATATTAGTCGTGAATATCAGCTAAATTACGGTATTGATTACGAAATTGCACAGTTTAAACGCAATAAAATTGTTACCCATAGCAAGCTTCTAGGAATCCCCTTCATTGCTGAATACGACTCCACCAATAATATTTTAAATCCCATCGAAGGCATTAAAGCACGCCTTAAAACAAACCCTTACGTCGGGAAATATGCGGGAAAAAATGGTTTTTGGGTCAATGAAATCTTTGCCAGCACTTATTTCCATCCAAGCATTCGAGCGCTTGAGGAATCGGATAATATTTTCGTTCTGGCAACATGGGGAAAAGCAGGTGTCATTGCGGCAAAAGATGTCAACACCATCCCCCCTTCCAAACGGTTTTATAGTGGTGGTGGCAACTCTGTTCGAGGCTACGGTTTCCAATTACTTGGCCCCTTCGATAATGCTGCTACGCCAACAGGAGGGCTAAGTATTGTTGAATTTGGAACAGAAGCACGCT
>JAIESS010000102.1 GCA_019745755.1 Alphaproteobacteria bacterium | reverse complement strand
CTCATGGTGAAGATGCTGATGCCCACCGTGCTTGCGATCTTGCAGGAGAGCGCATGGAAAGCCGTATCAAGCGCTACAAATCACGTCTTCGTGACCGCAAGCGTCATACAAGCAACGAAGATCTTTTCATCCAAGCACAACATTATATTGTCAATGCAGAAGATGAAGATCAAGGTGAAGATACCCCCCTCATTATCGCTGAAATGACAAGTGCAGTGCCAACCCTCACAGTGGGCGAAGCCGTTATGCGCATGGACCTTTCAGAGCATCCCGTGATGATGTTTAAAAATTCAAAACACGGCGGACTCAATGTTGTTTTTAAACGGGCAGATGGTCATATCGGCTGGATTGATCCCTCCCATAAGAAAGATTAAAAATATTTAAGTGAGCCCCTAAGAAAAAAATTTAGCGGTTCACTTAAAAATCTAAAACCAACACATTATTATATTAAATAACTTTGTAATCCATGATCATGAAACAAAATTTTTTTCTCTACATCAAAAAATTATAAGAATCGAAGCCATAAAAAATTCTTCGCTGGATCTTTTCTTGAAAATAATCTTAAAAGTTCTTACGTTAAAGGTACAAAAACAAAAGGACTAACATAAATGATACAGAATAGAGCCCATCAGCATCATCACCACCATGACGGTGAATGCTGTGATCACGACCATGGGCACAGTCATGATGAGGTGATAACCCTCCACACAGCCAAGGATTTTGAGGGTATGCGCGCGGCCGGACGTGTGGCATCCCAGATTCTTGACTTTATCACACCACACGTTGTGGCTGGCGTCACCACAGAGGAACTTGATCGCCTATGTCATGAGTATATACTTGCCCAAGGTGTTATTCCTGCATGCCTTGGCTACCGTGGTTATCCAAAAACCATTTGCACATCTGTCAATCACGTTGTGTGTCATGGGATCCCTTCTGAGAAAAAACTTCAAAATGGTGATATTATTAACATTGACGTGACCATTATTAAAGATGGTTGGCACGGCGATACAAGCCGCATGTTCAAAATTGGCAAAGTGCCCCTTCGTGCTGCCAAGCTTATCGATATCACCTATGAAGCCATGATGCGCGGTATTGATATGGTGAAGCCTGGGGCGACTCTGGGCGATATCGGCCATGCTATTCAAACGTATGCTGAAAAACATGGTTTTTCCATCGTACGTGATTTTTGTGGGCACGGTATTGGTAAAGTATTTCACGCTGCCCCCAACGTGATGCATTATGGTAAACAGGGGCAAGGCCTTGTCCTTGAAAAAGGCATGTTTTTTACGATTGAACCCATGATTAATGCCGGTAAGTACGATGTAAAAATTTTGGAAGATGAGTGGACCGCCGTAACGCGGGACCGTAGCCTTTCGGCGCAGTTTGAACATACCCTAGGTGTGACAGACACAGGCTATGAAATTTTTACATTAAGTCCTTTTTCGAATACGTAGCACAGTGCCAGAAAAAGGGAGAGACGCAGGAGTGGCCAAAGATGTAGCACACTATTTTGGTCATCGGCAACGCCTGAAGGATAAATTTCTTAAAATCCCTGAAGGCCTTGCTGATTATGAATTGTTAGAGCTTCTGCTTTTCTCAGCCATCCCACGCGCTGATGTAAAGCCCCTCGCAAAAGAGCTACTACAGCAATTTCCCTCCTTTAACGAGCTTTTAAATGCAGATGAGACTCGCCTCCGCAGCATAAAAGGTGTTGGGGATACTGTTATCCTAACCCTCAGGCTTGTGGGAACGCTTTCAAAACGTCTTCTTCAGCAAGACATACAAAACAAGCCGTCCATCAAAAGTGCTAAGGACGTCACGACTTATTGTCAGCAGCGCATTGCGTTTAGTCCTGTTGAAAGCCTCATGGTCCTTTTTCTCGATAACAACAATGGTATTATTCATGATGAAGTTATGCAGCGCGGCACCGTGGATACTACAGCGATTTACCCGCGTGAAATCCTTAAACGATCTCTTGAGCTTGGCGCGTCTTCCATTATCCTCGCCCATAACCACCCAAGTGGTGACCCCACACCATCGAGAGAAGATATTGTCATGACACAGGAAATTATCAAGAGTGCAACCCCTCTTAACATTGCCGTCCTTGATCATATTGTTGTGGGGCATGCAGAATCCATATCTCTTCGCGCCCTTGGAGTAATGGGCTAGGATTAAGGGATTGGAAAAAAGTCTAATGTATTGTAATGGGTATTGTCCTGATAATTATTCGTACGCTCCTTCATTATTTTCCCAAAAGCCTTCAGCGATATTTCATTTTCTTCTTGTGCAAGGCGTCTGTGAGCCATAGCTCCTTGAAAATTATATCCTTTACTTTTTATATTTCCTTGCTTCTCAACTAACTCAGGAATTGAGTCAAAGAGGATATTTGCTGTTGGTTGTAATTTTTTTCTCTCCTCTGAAGATAGTATTTTGCCATTAAGTTCTTCTTTTGTAATTTTCGTTCCTTTATAGGCGCAGATATCTTCTGCAAAAGGATCGATGGAGGTAAATTTAATATGTCTTTCAGACCCTTCCTCACAAAAAAGATCATCCATACGAATACCCACACAGAGATCTGCATAAGCATACTGACCCAGGAAATCTGCCTTATATTTTAGGATATTGTTATTTGTTCTCCTATTGTATATATCTGCAGGGATTTGCTTTCGGATAAAACCAAGACCCTCAATATAATCCTTGACCCTTTTTACTTCTTGAGTCTGCGTATTGCCATTATGCAAGCGTGTACGTTTCCCTTTTTCCCACTCAAGATCATCCCGAACTGTATAAAGACGCGCAAAAAGTTTTGATTTATCCGATAGATCAAGATGATCCTTAATAATTGCCCCTATATGATCAAGAGAATTAGCGGAGTGTTTGTGGAAAACAACAACTTTCGTGCTATCCGTCACAACACCCCCAATACATGGGCAAAGAAGGCCTATGGCAGCAACCTCATTTTGTTGATTGGCAATATCATACACCTTGTATCCGCTTTGGTGAATAAAAGAGAGGTGATCACCTTGTTTTTTTTGAAAATATGAAAAGGGAAACTTTACCTTTATGAGTTTCCCATCCCCCTGAAGGTCAAATTCTGTTTGAACACCCGTTTTCTCCATAGCTACGGATGCAAAAATCGTAACACACAATAAAGAAACGCAAATTGCTAATAATTTTATAAATTTTTTAAACATAACAACTATTTTTAAATTTACTTTTATTAATGATATATAAAAAAAATCACACCATAAATCAATAAATGCCTTCAGTTCTCTTCCTATAATTAGAGTTCCTTTATAATAACATCTCTCTTTTTTATGCAGCGGGCGCTGCCCCTGGTGCTGCTTCCGTTGCGGGTAGATCTGGATAATCTTTTGTGAGGGCATTAACCAGCTCGTCTACCATGCCATCATTATCACTTGTATTGGGATAGGAGGGGAGTGTGGATGCTGATCCTTCTACAAGTGTATCAATAAGAACATCGACATCACTACTATCCTCACCTCCCACATTGTTAAGATCAAGACCGGAAGTATAGGCTTCCCACACACGCGTGGGCATAAAGCTGCCCGTGGATTTTTTAACCATGTCTGTATAATCATCATTGCCAATCCAAACGCCTGTGACAATTTTATCGGTATACCCGACAAACAAAGCGTCTTTGTCGCCATTACTTCCTGTTTTTCCACCCACAGCAGATTTTGCTGCACGTCCTGATCCTTCTTTGACAACGGCATGAAGCATATCACGAATGCCGGCAAGAGGGGCATTTTCAATAACACGCACAGGTGTTCCTGATTCTCGGCGATATAGAATTTTCCCGTCTTTGCTGCGAATTTCAACAATGCCATATGGCCACACAGCGAGGCCGTGATGGGCGAACGTTGCAAAGGACGCCGTAAGTTGAAGCAGAGTCACATCCATGGAACCAAGCGTAATACTCAGATTAGGAGCCATCTTGCTCGTAATACCAAGGCGATTGGCCACCTCAATAATTTTATGGGCTCCCACCATCTGCCCAAGGCGTACGGTGACGGGGTTAACGGACCTTGCAAATGCCTCACGAATGGAAACCTCACCGCGTGATTGCCATTTATAGCTGCTGGGGGCCCAGTTGCCAATGCGTACAGGCGTATCATCAATCATAGTATCGGGCGCCATGCCGTTTTCTAATGCCGCTAAATACACAAACGTTTTAAAGGCTGATCCGGGTTGCCTTACGTGGGTAGCGCGGTTAAATTGGCTGCGTTTATAATCATAGCCGCCAACCATAGCCTTGACAGCGCCGTCGGTAAGCATAGAGACAATAGCGATTTCCGATGCTTTGAGTTCTTTGCCCATTTCCTTATAATCTTGACACACTTTTTCAGCATGTTTTTGCATAGACTCATCAAGAGTGGTTATAACGATAAGGTCTTGATCAATGGGGACAAAGCTTGGAATTTGATCATAGATCCAATCCGTAAAGAACTTCACACCGGTGTAAACTTTGATGTCCGGATTGTCGACGAGTGCTTCTTTTGCCTCTGCCAAATAACGTTCTGGTTGCTGAATGTATCCTTCCTCAGCCATTTGATGAATGACAACAGAAGCGCGTTCATAGGCTTTTGCGGGATTACTGAGAGGGGAATAACGGGACGGTGCCTTAAGGAGACCTGCGATAACTGCAGATTGATAGACGTTGAGCTGTTTAGCAGAGCGATTAAAATATTTACGTGCGGCGGCATCAATACCATAAGCCCCCGAACCAAGATACACACGGTTGAGGTAGATGGTAAGGATTTGTTCTTTTGTAAAATGCCACTCTAGCCAAAGAGCCATGATAGCTTCTTGGATTTTACGACGTAGGGACCTGTCATTGACTGTATAAAGCCCTTGAGCCTGAAGGAAGTTTTTTCCAAGCTGTTGTGTTAGTGTTGACCCTCCTTGAACAACACGGTCCGCTTGATAATTTGTATAGGCGGCCCGAACAAGGCCAATAAAATCAAGACCAAAGTGATGATAAAAACGCCGGTCCTCAATAGCCAAAATGGCTTGGTACACATAGGGAGGGAGTTCGCTGACCTTAACACTATCTTCATACAATTCGCCGTAAGTGCCAATGATAGCGCCTTCTTGTGTTTGCATAACGACGGAAGGTTTGCGGTTGGATTGCTGAAGCTGATGAATATCAGGAAGGTCATAGCTGAACCACAAAATGGCAAGACACAAGGCGCATAGCCCCCAAATGCCCATGGTAATCAGAGCCTTTGCAAGCGTCCAAAAGAAAGATGACGACTTGTTACGCTTTGTTTTCTTGGCAACCGTTGGCTGCTTTTGTGGGCGCGGATCACCTGGGTATAGAGGGGGCATAAGAATATATATTACTTTTTATCGATGATGGATTCTAGCCAATTTTCAGAAAAAAAGCTAGAGAATGGGAAAGTCTGAGGATAATGATCATGATCAAAAATTGCCTTCCTATTGAGATTTTTTAGACTTTGGTCTTTTTGACTCCTCTTTGACAAACAATGGCGTCATAAATTTTTTGTATCATCGATAACTCAATAGTTTTTATCACTAGACACCAATTTTAAGGAAAAATATTTCGATAACCGTACAAAGTACTTATATCAAAACCCTCAACTTTCACAATTTTTAAAAATTTTTGCACACACCCCAAACTCCCCATCTACCTTTTTAATAATTTTCACGTTATAGTGACGTCATACAGCACACTGATATTGAAAAAGACATGGCTATTCTTCCCGATCATTGGATTCGAGACCACGCAAAAAAGGGCATGATTGAGCCTTATGTAGAGCACCAAGAGCGCAAAGGTGTTATTTCCTACGGCGTATCGTCTTATGGTTATGATGCGCGTGTAGCCCCCGAATTTAAGATTTTTACCAACGTGGATAGTGCCATCGTGGATCCGAAAGATTTTTCCGATCAAAGCTTTGTTAACCGCGAAACGGATGTATGTATTATCCCGCCCAACAGCTTTGTGCTTGGCCGCACTGTTGAGTATTTTCGTATTCCACGTGATGTTTTGGTAATCTGTCTTGGTAAGTCCACTTACGCTCGCTGTGGCATTATCGTGAATGTAACCCCCCTTGAGCCGGAGTGGGAAGGGCACGTCACTCTAGAATTTTCGAATACAACCCCCCTCCCCGCTAAAATCTACGCCAACGAGGGAGCATGCCAGTTCCTGTTCTTAAAGGCCAATTCTGTGTGCGATACCTCCTACAAAGACCGCAAAGGCAAATATATGGGACAACTTGGTGTAACATTACCAAAATTATAGTTCAAGATATAAAATGAATAGGGGAATTCATTGGTTTCTGCCATTTCCCCCTCCCCCAAAGCCTGCATGTGTGCTAGGATAGGTGCAGTATTTTCTTATCGCCTAGACTCTGTGTTTGAACGTTTTATCGCCTTTCGTTACTTAAGATCATCCCGCCAAGAAGGTTTTGTGTCCGTCATTGCTGGATTTTCACTCCTCGGCATCGCTATTGGTGTGGCGACCCTCATCATTGTGCTTTCTGTCATGAATGGTTTTCGTGCAGAACTCCTTGGCCGTATTGTGGGTATTAATGGGCATATTTGGATACTTCCCACAACGGCATCTTTTGAAGATCACGATAAAATTGCAGAAATAGCCAAGTCCATTCCCGGCGTCCTCACAGCTCAACCGACCATCGAGCGCCAAGCCGTCCTCATGCACAAGGGGCAGGCACGGGGCCTTCAAATTCATGGCATGACGGTTCCTGACATTAAAAATCGAAGTGTAGTCGCCAACGCTATTAAAGTGGGAAGCTTGGATCATCTGGTGGAGGGCAAAGTACTAATTGGGAAGCGCCTTGCAGATACGCTTCAGATTAATCTTCACGATCGCATCACCCTCCTTAATCCCGACGGTAATCAAACGGCCTTTGGCACGGTGCCCAAGCAAAAAAGCTTTGAGGTGGCGGCCATTTTTGAAGTGGGCATGAATGATTATGACAAAAATATTATTTTCATGCATTTGGACTCAGCGCAGCACTTTTTTAAAATGAATAGCACGGTCTCCAACATTGAACTCTTTGTTGAAGACGTGGAGCATGCCCAGCAATATGCCGGTCTCATTCAGTCCAAAATTGGTGATCATTATAAGGTCCTCAATTGGCAACATAGTAGTTCCCCTTTCTTCCAAGCTGTGGAGATCGAGCGTGATGTCATGTTTTTAATACTTACCCTCATTATCCTCATCGCGGCATTTAATATCATCTCTAGCCTTATTATGTTGGTGAAGGATAAAAATAAGGATATCGCCATTTTGCGCACCATGGGAGCGACCAGGGGCTCCATTCTTAAAACGTTTTTTATCACAGGAGCAAGCATTGGAGTCATTGGAACCGTCGTTGGCGTTATCCTTGGCGTTAGTTTTGCGTTGCATATTGAGGAGATTCGCCAATTTCTTCAAAATGTGTTTGGATTAGACCTCTTTAATGCAGAGATCTATCACCTCACCAAATTCCCCGCAAAAATGGATATACGTGAGGTCTTCACCGTTGTGGGGATGAGTCTCGGTCTGTCCTTTGCGGCAACGCTTTACCCTGCGTGGAAAGCAGCACGCCTTAATCCTGTGGAGGCTCTACGCCAATGATATCAACACCGTGCCTTACATTAACCCATGTGAAACATGACTTTACCCAAGGTGGTGAGATCATCCACGTTCTGCGTGATATTAATCTGATTATTAAACCGGGAGAGCTTGTTGCTCTTGTGGGCCCCAGTGGTGCCGGAAAAAGTACACTCCTTCAAATTGCAGGACTTCTAGAGCAACCAAGTTCTGGGATAGTAACTATGGATGGACAATCTGGTTCTGACCTTGGTGATTTTAAACGCACGGAATTGCGCCGCCTTTATGCAGGATTCGTGTATCAGGCACACCACCTTTTGCCAGAGTTTACGGCCCTGGAAAATGTCATGATGCCACAGCTCATTGCAGGAAAAAACAAAAAGGAAGCAACAATCTACGCTGAAGAACTCCTTATAAAACTAAATATGAACCATCGCCTCAAACATCGCCCATATAAACTATCCGGAGGTGAACAACAACGCGTTGCCATCGCCCGTGCTCTTGCTAATAACCCCAAAGTACTTATTGCTGATGAGCCCACGGGCAACCTAGACCCCCACACAGCTGACATTGTTTTTGATGCATTTAAAGCTCTGGCACGAGAAAAAAATGTTGCAGCTCTCATTGCAACTCACAACATGGACCTTGCAAAAAAAATGACCCGGCAAGTTCATCTAAAAGACGGTGTGCTCGTCAATAGAGATGTTTAATCAGCCTGGATTTTTTTGCAACAGCATACCCTTTCTTCTTTTAATGCAATTTGTTTAAAATTATACTGACCATGTAAGCAACACCTTAACAGTGAGTCCTCTATGACAGCATATTTAAAAACTCTTTGTCTTTCATCTCTCTTTACCTCGACAGCTCTTGTAGCAAGTGGTGGTGTAGAAGGGCTTATGCCGGGCGATCATTTTGCAAAAGAACGCCACGCACTCCAATCCTATACCCCCTATGAATGGTTCGACCAAGAAAATATAACAACAACACCCATACAAAAAAAAACCATTGATGATAACGAAGAAAGTAGTGTAGACGATTTGAGTGATGAAAACCCTTACACACCGTCCTATACCCCATCACGTACATGGCGCGGTGGAAGCAGTAGTCGCGGTGGCAGTAACAGCCGAGGACTAACGCGCGATGATCATGCAAAAATAAAAGAACACCAAACAATCAATACACACGATACAACTGATAGCAAACGCGGTGGAAGCAGTGGCAAGCGCGGTGGGGGCAGCAACAGAAGAGGCGGCAGCAGCTAGGTAAGGGGGCCTCTAAAATTTTATCAAAAAAAGCATTCCTGTCACCACACTGGGGATGCTTTTTTATGCAAAAAATTTCCTGACTTAGAACGTGTTACCATAAAGAAATTTCTTGACTCTTCTTAGCCTCCCATGGTGCGTGTGGTAAGTTCATTGATTTTTTCGATCATGATGCGAAGGGCTTGGGAGACAATTTCCATGTGTGTTCCCAGTTCATTAAGGGCAATGGCGGTTTTTTCTGTGTTACCAACCCCCATGATTTGGGCTGTAATATTATGCTCTGCCGCAGCTCCCGTTTGTTTAAGGCCGCCCGTCACGGATCCCACAACGGATGATAGCTCTGACTTAAAAGGAGTTTCTGTCTTTTTAAAGGCGTCAAAAACATCTCCGTCTGACTGAGTTTGAGGGCTTGCTGCCTTCCCCCCAAGGCGTGCCGCGTTGGCATAATTTTGCATAATAGGCGATACCATCAATTACTCCTTAGCGTTCATTTTAGGCCTTACCACGTAACAAGCTAATGGCGTCTTGCTGCATAGAAAGGGCTTTCTCATAGGCTTTAAGGCTTGACTCATACCCTCGTTTGGCTTCCATGGCATCTGTCATTTCTACGGGGGATTTAACGTTTGTTTCAAGGACATACCCCTTTTCATCGGCGCCAGGATCTCCTGGACTATAAATCACAGGAAAGGGCGTAGAATCGCGGCCCACTTTTTTGACTTTGACAACTTCAATGCCGCGTTTACGATCAAGTTCAGTGCCAAAGCTCACGGTTTTACGTTGGTACGGATTCATACCCGGAGAAGGGGCACGTGTGCCAGCATTCGCAAGGTTTTGTGCTACAACAAGCAGCCGTTCCTTTTGTGCTTGCATGCCTGAAAAAGCAACATGAAGAATTTTTTGAAGTGTTGAAAAGCCAAACATGTTATTTTATACCCTTTCCTAACCGCGTCCAATAACAAGGCGAATCATTTCGTGATAGCGCCTGTAGACATGGATCAGTGATTGATATTCCATGGCGATGTTTTGCAAATTCAAGACCTCACCTTCACGATTGATATGCTCATGAGTATTCGTAACGTCGCTTTGTGATAGGTGAATTTCAATGCCATGTGCTGTTTTTTTGATGACTTTATCAAAAGGTTTTACCTCACGACGGCGTACCCCTGGAATATCCGCAGCGGATACATTGCGTGATGTTTCAAAGGCAGATGCCTGCAAATAACTCATTTTATGGGTCAATAATTTGATGAGATTTGTGTTAAAAATCCCCAAACCTTTTGCAATATTGTTTGCCATAAATTTTACTAAAATTATCGACCTTTTCTCATTTTTGACGCAAAAGTATTAACAAAAGATTAAAAAAGGCGATGTTAAAGGAAAAATTTACCGGGATGAAATATTTATCACAAGAAATAGAGTGATGAATGAGGCGTTCTTATTACTTCCCCCGTTCCACATGAGAAATAACAGGCACTGTGCGCAGACCTGCAATAATAGCATCAAGGTGATGTTGATCTTTGATCTCCACATCAACAAAAACATCCCAAAACTCAGGCGTACGGTGAGTAACTTTGAGATTTGCAATGTTACCACCCTGCTTTGAAATCATTGTCGTCATATGGGCAAGGCTTCCAGGACGGTTTACAAAGGTAATAAGGATGCGCGCCACAAAACGGGATGTATCATCCAAGTGATCATTCCAGCTCAGATCAAGAAGACGCTCAGGTTCCTCAAAATCAGCCATAAGGGCGCAATCCACCGTATGAATTGTTACACCCTTCCCCGTTACAACAAGGCCAGTAATCTTATCCCCAGGAATAGGATGGCAGCATCCCGCATAATGGAGCGCCATACCGGGAATAAGACCCTTGATGGACATTTTTGTATCCACCTTTTGTTTTTTGATTGTCGCATTGGATTCATCAAACTTTTGTTCAATTTTTTCATCAAGAGATGCTTCTGTCGTTGTGTTTTTAAGTTTGTTGTTGATACTTTGAGCTATTTCTTTTGCCGTACGGTGACCATGGCCTACATCAGAAATCAAGTCATCCGCTTGGGTATAGTGAAAAATCTCACAGGCTATTTTGAGATTGTCTTCCGTATAGTCAATGTGTTCCTTTGAAAAAGCTTTATGAAGAAGGGACTTTCCAAGCTCAAGGAACTGATTTTTTTGTTGTTGTCGTGTAAAGCGTCGGATACAAGCCCGTGCCTTTCCCGTAACGACAAAGCGTTCCCAGGTAGGAGAAGGATTTTGTGTTTTTGATGTAACAATGTCAACTTGATCACCGTTATGAAGGATAGTACGAAGGGGCATTTGCCGCCCATTCACCCGGGCTGCAATGGTATGATCGCCAATCTGGGAATGGAGCGCGTAGGCAAAATCAATGGTAGTTGCTCCCTTGGGAAGAGCGATGACGTCCCCCTTGGGCGTAAAGCAAAAAACCTGGTCCTGGAACATTTCCAGTTTTGTATGCTCCAAAAATTCTTGAGGGTTGCTTGTATGCTCAAGGATATCAAGAAGCCCTCTGAGCCAGGCATATTGCTTTCCATCCAAGGATGCGCCTTGTTTATATTGCCAGTGCGCTGCGACGCCAAGCTCCGCCACAGCATGCATTTCTTTGGTCCGAATCTGCGCTTCAATGCGTTGATTAAGCGGGCCAATAAGGGATGTGTGCAGGGAGCTGTAGCCATTCGCCTTTGGCGTTGACATATAATCCTTGAATTTCCCAGGAATAACCGAGTATGCATTATGCAAAATACCCAAAATTTGATAACACTCGGGAATAGCCTCACACACAATACGAAACGCCATAATGTCCGAAAGCTGTTCAAAGGCCACATTTTTCATGTGCATTTTGCGCCAAATAGAATAAGGCGTTTTCTCCCGCCCTGAGATAGAGGCGGTAATATGATGCTCATCAAGAACTTTTCGAAGCTCAAATAAAATAGTCTCCACCTGATTATCACTGGTCTCATGAAGGTAGCGAAGACGGCTTAAGATGGATTCACGCGCTTCTGGATTTAAGGTGGCAAAGGCAAGATCTTCAAGCTCATCCTTCACACCCTGCATACCAATACGTTCCGCCAAGGGCACATATATTTCCATGGTTTCACGGGCAATACGGCGTCGTTTCGCACCATCATCCACATGATAGAGTGTCCGCATATTATGGAGACGATCAGCGAGTTTTACAATGAGGACGCGAATATCCGTCGACATAGCAAGAACGAGCTTCCTGAAATTTTCTGCTTGTTTTGTTTCTTCGGATTGTAGCTCAAGCCGTGACAGCTTCGTCACGCCATCCACAAGGCGGGCAATCTCATCACCAAAAAGTTTTTGAATATCCTCCAATGTTGCAAGAGTATCCTCCACCGTATCGTGAAGAAGCCCTGTCACAATGGACGCCGGGTCAAGATGCATTTCCACCAAGATACCCGCCACTTCCAAGGGATGGGAAAAATACGGATCACCCGATGCGCGCACCTGGGAACCATGGGCCTTCATCGCAAAGACATACGCCTTATTGATGAGCTCCTCATCCATATCGGGGCAATAACTTTTGAGCCGTTGGATAAGCTCAAATTGACGAATCATACAGTGACTATACGGATAGTATACATTACACACATTCTGCCAAAAGAAGCTATGAAAAGCAAGAGAGCCGTAACAATAACTCTATATTAATACTATTTTTAACGAAAAATTAACACTTTACACATAGAATTTTATTGTATTCGAAATATATAGAATAAGGATTATACTATGTTTATTTTTCTATTTATATTTTTTCTATTCTCCTCGTTATATGCTATGGACAGTGCGAAGGACTCAACACCTCTTGAGGAAGAAATCCATAGGGTTGTAATCTCAAAAACACTTTTTGATACCCGACCACCAACATCCCCTTTTTATATTATCGATAAAGAGTATGATTCAAAAAAATCAAACGGCTATACTTCGGATGAAGGAACACTCCCCATCGAAAGCGATGAAGATGAACATGGAACACCACCAAACAGCCCTCTAAGCCTCTCTTACAACCCTTATTTTAATGAGAAAACACTTAGCTCTAATAAAGCGCACGTTATCCTTCACGATAACATGACCATCGCTTCTTTTTCCGATTTAGGAGAACTTTTTAGTCAGACTAATAACATGACAAAAGCCATTGATTTTGATGACACGATTGCACGTAATATCAGCACTGTTGACGGAAAACATTCTTTCCCTCTGGCCGGAACAGCAGACTATCTAAGAACATACAGTGAGTATTTTACAGAAGCTCTGAACGCTTTGGGTAGAACGGATCCACATTATAAAGAAAAGACATTAGAAGATGTCACAAATGCCTGGGAAAAACTTGAATTGAGTGGCCGAGTCACCCAAAACTACCAGATTCTTGATAAAAGTTTGCATGACACACTAATAACGCACACAAAAAATATAGCCTATATCACTGTTTTATCAGGTTTTCCCAATACTTTTCACAAAAATTCTTTATTATTAAATATTGGTATTTATCGCTATCTTAGCCCCGATAGATCTTTAGGAGAGGATAAGGCAGAGGTTTTAGCGAAAGATATTCCACCTCACAGCACAACAATTATTTTTACAGATAATAGCCTTCAGTACGCCATTAATCCTTTTCGTAAAAAAATAGTCGCTGCCTTAGAAAAATATTTTATCCCTAAGGAAGATAATCAGACAGTAAATGTATACACAGTACATCACACACAATTTGAGAATGAACTTAAAGTTCCTGATGCCTTAATGAATGAGCTTAGGCTTTTATTTGATCTGGTTGAGAAAACAGAACAGTAATAGTGGACAGACTTAAAATTAGAAGAGAGGGAAGCCCCCTCTCTTATCTTTTACCATTCCCCTTGAGAAAATTGTTATGCCGTAGTAATAATGATTCATTATCCATTAACTTAAATGAGAACAATGACAACGCAACAAACTCTGTCCATCCTCAAACCCGATGCGACACGC
>JAIESS010000178.1 GCA_019745755.1 Alphaproteobacteria bacterium | reverse complement strand
TTTCATCCGGGGGGGAGCCTCGGTGAACAGCTCACAACAGTTGGTGATAAAATGCACCGAGGACGTGAAATTCCACTTGCAGATCCTAGAACCCCCATGGCAACAGTCCTCGATATTATGACAGAACGACGGTTTGGCTGCGTTGGTGTTGTGAGTGACGCGACGGATGAAGGGCAAATTCTTTTGGGGATTATTACAGATGGTGATTTGAGGCGCTCCCTTATAATGGAGAATAACACAGGTCATACAATAACGAGCAAGTGTGCAGAAGACCTCATGAAACGGAATCCAGTGACGGTAACGCCAGATGTTCTTATGGCGGATGCCCTTGCTATTCTTCAAGAAAAATCCATTACATCCTTGTTCATTGTGGATACATTTAATAAACCCATCGGTCTTATCCATATTCATGATTTTCTCAAAAGCGGTGTGATTTAGTGGCATCCTACGTTGGCTATAAAAATCTTAAATTTCTTTTATTGCTCGCTGCTTTATGTGTTTTAGGGGGGGCAACCTACACATTCTATCTCAATGAAGAGGATGAACAACATCAAGACAAACTTAATGAGGGGCATCAAAATGACATTGCTGGTGATTCTCTTCAGGCATTAAATAGTATGAGCTTAACGGGTAATAATGCTATTAATCCCCACTTTCAAGCGGTGGATGAGAAGGGTCAATCCTACACAATTAAAGCAAAATCAGCTGTGGCAAGGGACACAGATGATATTATTGTGCTTTCTTCTCCATCTTACACAATCCAGCTTACGACAAAAACCCAGATTGCTGTCACAGCACAACAAGGTTTCTTGGATCAGGATAAGAAAAAATTAACCCTCGAGGGGGACGTTGTGGTGCATTATGGGGACGAAACAACTTTTACCATGCCAAAAGTAAGGATTAATCTGAAAGATAGCGATGCCTTTGGGGATCAATCCATTCAGGTTGTTAACAAAACCATGCATATACGTGCAGGGGCATTTGACATTCAGCATCGAGGTGATAGAGTTATTCTAACAGATAAACCTGTATTGACCTTTATGATCAAATCTCCTTCGAAAGAAAAGCATCCTTCATGAAAAAAATACCTGTATTTTTACTCCTCATGTCTGTCATGCCAATGGATATCGCTTTTTCGTCTCAAATGGTGATTACAGCAACAAAAGTGACGTGCGAAAAAGAATATAATAAATGTGTTGTCGAAGGGGATGTGAAGGTGGTTCAAGAGAGTAAAGAACCTGAAGGAAAAAATGCCAGTAAGACACAGACTCTCACAACGGATCATTTGACGGTTTATTTTGAGCCAAAAGAGAAGATTACAAAGTCTGAGGAAAGCCCCCTTGGTAGTAGTGATATTAAAGAAATCCATGCAAAAGGGAATGTGCTTGTCGTGAATGGTACAACAAAAATATCATCTAACACAGCGACGTATACAGCAAAAACAGATGTGATTGAGTTTTTTGATCATGTTAAAATTAATGATCCGAGCCGAGCGTATATCGAAAGTGCTTATGGCTCCATGAATCGCAAAACTGGAGCTTACGAGGTTAATATGAATCGCGATATGTCCCATTCTAATCCGCAAAAAGAGTCACAAAAAGTACAAATTATTCTTCAGCAAAAAGCGTCTAAAGCATCATGATCCTTATATGAGATTATTATGTCTTTTGAGTGCCTTAAAATGGCTTATATTCAAATAGCAATTTTCAGAGATAAGATTAAAACATATCATGCATATCACCGGAATTATGGCGGCTGATCCAAGGGGCATCGTAGGTAAAGGCCATGACCTTCCTTGGCATTATCCTGATGAAACAGCTCATTTTAGGAATACCGTCAAGGGTCACATCATTATTATGGGACGCTGTAGTTTTGAGTCTGCCCCCATTGATCTTTTTGAGGAATGCGACACTATCGTCTTCACACGTGATAAGACATTCGATCCCCATACACCCCGCACAACGGTTGTACATTCGATTGAGGCCTTCAACGCAATACTTCCCCTCAAAACGAATCAGCATGTTTTTATGATTGGTGGCGCGGATCTCGCGCGTATTTTTTTGAAAGAAGGGCTCATTAATGATTTCCTCCTTACAACCATTCACAAAGAATATGAGGGAGATGTTGTCCTCGATCTGGATCTTTTTACACATTGGCCCTTTATTGTCGTGGAAAAAACCGCTAATTATACAATACGTCGTTATACAAAGCCCTACACAGGCACAGAATAAGGAGCTCCCATGGCACTGACCCATGATGATATAAAAAAGATTGCGAACCTATCGCGCATTCACGTGGAACCAAGCGAATACGATACAGTACTTGCTCAACTCTCTGGGGTATTTGGGTGGATTGATCAGCTTCAACAAGTCAATACCGAAGGCGTTCTCCCCTACCGCGATCTTTTGGATGTTTCCACTCATGAACGTGATGACATTGTAGTTGAGCATGATCAAGCCGATCTCATTCTAAAAAATGCCCCTTTAAGTGCACATAATATGTTTGCTGTACCAAAAGTTGTTGAATAGAAAATAGAAGAACACATCATGACAGATCTTACAAAACTTACGTTGGCCGCTGCTAAAAAAGGCCTCGCAACGAAACAATTCACAAGCGTCGAGATTACACAAGCCCATCTTGATAAAATGGAGAAAAATCGCGACCTCAATGCCTATGTTACCGATAATAATGACGACGCGATCAATGCAGCTAAGGATTCCGATGCGCGCTATGCCGCAGGTAAAGATAAAAAGCTTGACGGATTACCCCTCGGTATTAAGGATCTTTTTTGTACAAAAGGCCTTCGCACCACGGCATGCTCAAAAATCCTTGGTGATTTTATCCCACCTTATGAATCCACTGTAACGCAAAATCTTCTTGATGCTGGGGCCGTCTTTTTGGGCAAGCTCAACATGGATGAATTCGCCATGGGGTCCGCCAACCTCACAAGTGCTTTTGGCCCGTGTATTAGCCCTTGGAAACCGTCTGATAATGCAAACAAGCAAATGGTTCCTGGCGGCTCATCTGGCGGCTCCGCTGCTGCTGTTGCTGCCGACATTGCTCTTGCCGCCACAGCTTCCGACACCGGTGGATCCATCCGTCAACCTGCAGCGTTCACTGGAACTGTCGGTATTAAGCCAACTTACGGCCTTTGTTCCCGTTATGGCATGGTAGCCTTTGCGTCATCCCTTGATCAAGCCGGCCCCATTGCAAAAACCGTCGAAGATGCAGCACTGATGCTGGAAGTTATGGCCAGTTTTGATATCAAAGATAGTACATCCATGAATGTAGCGATTCCATCCTACGCGACGCAACTTACGGATAATATCAAGGGGCTGCGCATCGGTATCGTCAAGGAATATATGAAGGATCTAAGCGACGAAGCCCTCGATTTATTCAATAAGGGTATTGCATGGCTGAAGGATGCAGGCTGTACCTTTAAGGATATAAGTCTTCCCACCACCCCTTACGCGCTACCAACCTATTATATTATTGCGCCAGCAGAAGCATCAGCAAATCTTGCGCGCTACGACGGTCTTAAATACGGCCTTCGTATAGAAGGACAAACGCTGGATGACATGTATGCACGGACTCGCCGCGAGGGATTTGGCGATGAAGTTCGCCGTCGTATTATGATCGGAACCTATGTTTTATCCGCAGGATACTTTGATGCGTACTATGTCAAAGCGCAAAAAATTCAAACACTCATCAAACAAGATTTTGATAATGCCTTCAAAGACGTTGATGTGCTGCTCACACCAACAACACCCACAGATGCTTTTGCTATTGACGAGACGCCCACAGATCCTGTGACCATGTACCTTAATGATATCTTCACAGTAACAACAAACCTTGCAGGGCTTCCTGGTATTTCCGTGCCAGGTGGCATCAGCAAGCGTGGCCTTCCACTCGGCCTGCAACTCATTGGACCAAAATTATCAGAACAGACGCTCTTTAATACAGCTCTCGTCATTGAAAAGGCTGCGCAGTTCAAAACGTCCTTTGATCATCTTAAAAAAATAAACGGATAAGGTAGAGATACATCATGACACATAAAAATCTTGTCAAAGGAAAAACAGGTGAGTGGGAAGTCGTTATTGGATTAGAGGTCCATGCTCAAGTTGTCTCCAAATCTAAACTATTCGCCACAGCGTCCACAGACTTTGGTGCTGAACCTAATTCCCAAGTAGGGTTTTTGGATGCCGGTATGCCTGGCATGCTCCCCGTTCTTAACACAGTTTGTGTAGATCAAGCCATTAAAACGGGCCTCGGCATTAATGCAGAAATCAATCTTCTCTCCGTTTTTGATCGCAAGAACTATTTCTACGCAGACCTTCCCCTCGGCTATCAGATATCTCAATTCACCCGCCCCATCGTTAGTATGGGTTACCTTGATATTGATGTAGAAGGCGATAACAAACAGGTTGAAACAAAACGTATTGGTGTGACCCGTTTGCATTTGGAGATGGACGCCGGTAAAAGCATCCATGATCTCCACCCAAGCAAATCCTATATCGATTTTAACCGTGCGGGTGTTGCGTTGATGGAGATCGTGTCAGAGCCTGACATGCGCTCCAGCTCTGAGGCGCAAGCCTATGTTAAAAAGCTACGCACAATTTTACGCTACCTCGGCACGTGCGATGGCAACATGGAACAGGGAAGTCTTCGTGTGGATGCTAACATTTCTTTGCGTCGTCCTGGTGCAGAATTTGGAACACGTGCGGAGATTAAAAATGTAAACTCCATTCGCTTCCTTGGTCAAGCTATTGAGTATGAAATTGACCGTCAACTGGATATTCTTGAATCAGGCGGCGAAATTGTTCAAGAAACACGGCTTTTTGATCCGACAAAGGGCGAGACACGCTCCATGCGTTCCAAAGAAAATGCCCACGATTACCGTTATTTCCCCGATCCTGATTTGCTGCCCCTTCGTCTCACACAAGAACGCGTGGATGCCATAAAAGCCAATATGCCAGAACTTCCCGATGCAAAAAAATCCCGTTTTATGAGTGAGTTTACTTTGACAGCCTATGACGCCGATGTTCTTGTGGCGGAAAAAGAAACGGCGGATTATTACGAATCGGCTATTGCAGCCCTTACGGCAAAGGACAAAGCAGCTGCGGCAAAAATCCTTGCAAACTGGCTTATTTCTGAAGTCTTTGCCGCCATGAACCGCGATAGCAAGGGACTTGATGCATTCCACCCCACATCATTAGCAGAGCTCGTTGACCTTATTCAAGATGGTACGATTTCTGGTAAAATTGCCAAGGATGTTTTTGCAAAAATGTGGGAAACGGGAAAATCCGCCAAAGCCCTCGTCAATGACCTTGGTTTAGAGCAGATCTCTGATCCCGCTCAAATACAAACTATTGTTGATGAGATCATTGCCAAAAACCCTGATAACGTCGCAGCTTACAAGGGCGGCAAACAGCAGCTCTTTGGCTTTTTTGTCGGACAAGTCATGGCGACCACAAAAGGCAAAGCCAATCCAGGCCTTGTCAATGAACTTTTGAGAAAGGTGCTGGGGTGACAATGACACGGCCACCCATTCTGTTTTTGATATGTGGCCTACCCTACTTAAAAAAATAATACTAATGTATCAAACACCTTTTTAAGAATTATCTTTACATGTAAAGCTCTCAAACATCGCTGTAATATACTCATTATTCTCTTTATACGTAAACTTAGCATATGTCATGGTAATTGGGGCCTGCGATGAGCTTGGAATGATAGTTATAACGTGACCTTCATTTTCTTTTAAGTGTTTCAAAAACTGTTCTTCAGATGATGGTGTTTTCACTTTAAATGTAATCTTTGCTGGTTTTCTCTTTGTAACATCCTCTACTACTATTAGCTGAAGAGTTCCACCTGAAGTTTGATGCCTAATTTTTTCATGAGGACGAACTTTTGTATATTTAATTGATCCTTGAATGTAATTAATCTCTTTATTATCAACTATAATTTGTGGGTTAATTATTTTCATATTCATAAAAATCATTTTTAATTATTTATATTAAGAAATGTATAGTAAAAATATTAAAATAGAGTTAAAATTCCTTCCTGCCTATCAACAACTTTTCTTCGCTATAGTAGCCCCAACAAATCACTCAATAATTTTGATAAAAACATAGATATTGTCCCCTATCACTGGATTCGCAACCACGTACAAAGAGGTATGATTGAGCCTTTTTTGAAGCATCAAGAACGCAAGGGTGTGATCTTTTACGGTTTATGATTTTACGGCTATGACGCGCGTGCCGTCTGCGAATTTAAGATTTTCACCAACATAGATAGTGCTATTGTTGATGATATTTTTTCAAAAACCTCTGATAATGGACCAGATTATAAGGTGGGGTTGTTTGGATATCTAAAGCAATGGGTTTAAGGTATCTTAATGTAATTATCTAGAGGCAGCGCCAAAAATTATTATAGACAGGAAAAGACACGATGATATTGTCTAAAAATTTCCATGTATCATCTAAGGATCATCTGTATCGCCCTAATGTGGGTATTATTCTCATCAACACAGATAAGAAAATTTTTGTTGGGCGACGCTGTGATTCTCTTCGGGATGATAAAGTACCAGCTTGGCAAATGCCCCAAGGTGGCATTGATGATGGTGAATCTATTGAGGAAGCGGCCCTGCGCGAGCTTTTAGAGGAAATTGGAACGAATCATGTAGAGGTTATAAAAGTTTCCGATGATTGGTATTATTATGATCTTCCAAAGGCGCTTGCGCAAAAATTATGGGGCGGAAAATACCTTGGGCAGCGGCAAAAATGGGTGCTTGCGCATTTTAAGGGCACGGACGTTGATATTAATTTGAATACCTATCATCCGGAATTTTGCGCTTTTCAGTGGGTGGCACCCAGGGATGCCATCCACCTCATTGTTGATTTTAAAAAAGACCTTTATACGCAGGTTCTTTCAGATTTTACTGTATATCTGGTGTAGTGGTTTGCTTGTTCTCTGCCTCAAAGCGCTGAATATGATTCATCAAAAGACGATTGATGTGCTCAATTTGTTCTTCTGGAGCAGACAGAGCCTCAAGGGCGCTATATGTTTTTGGTATATTCGCTTAGACACGTTCTTGGTTTTTTGTGGCTTGTGCTGGATAATCTCTAAATAATGTGAAGCTAGTATCATATAAACGCGTCTTCACCGTGTCATTTATGATGACATGTTGACAAAAATCAACAATCTGCTGCGCCCAATCCTTTGCACGTGTTTCTTCAGTATATGTTGTGAATTTAAATGTTCGCCGTGTGGTTTCTCCTGTTGCTTCTTGCGCTTGCGCTGTATATCCAGACGTGGATGCTGCTATAAGGAGGGTAGCTGAGATTAGTAATTTGATTGAAATTTGCATTGAATTATCCTTTTTAGAAAATGATTAACACTGTTTCTAAAATAGAAAATCAAAAAACTCTTGTCGATACAATTTTAATGAATAAGAGTTTGTATGTCTTGTTTTTATTTATAACTTTGGCAATGTCATATCAATGACTGATTATGCTCTTCTCAAATAGGAGTCTCATAATTTTCTCCTCAAAAATAGTTAAAAAATCGTTAATGCCACGGGAAAAAGCGTGCTATAAAGGTAACAGTTTAACAAAAACATTCTTATCTTTTGTATGCTTTCTCGTCTTCTTGGAGCTCTTTCCGCCGATATGGCCATCGATCTTGGTACCGCCAACACCCTTGTGTACGTGAAAGGACGCGGTATTGTTTTGAATGAGCCCTCTGTTGTTGCCATTGTTAATCATAAGGGCAAGCGCCAGGTCCTCGCTGTGGGGGAAGAGGCGAAGCTCATGGTGGGGCGTACGCCCGGAAATATTCAGGCTATTCGTCCGCTCCGTGATGGTGTTATTGCTGATTTTGAGGTTGCGGAAGAAATGATAAAGCATTTTATTCGAAAAGTGCATAACCGCCACCGTTTTGTAGCGCCTCAAATTATTATTTGTGTGCCATCTGGCTCCACGGCTGTTGAACGTCGTGCCATTCAAGAATCTGCCGAATCTGCAGGCGGCCGTCGTGTTTTTCTCATCGAAGAACCCATGGCTGCGGCTATCGGAGCAGGTCTTCCCGTCACAGAGCCCACAGGATCTATGGTTGTGGATATTGGTGGTGGCACCACAGAAGTGGC
This sequence comes from Alphaproteobacteria bacterium, assembly GCA_019745755.1. Lineage (GTDB taxonomy): Bacteria > Pseudomonadota > Alphaproteobacteria > Paracaedibacterales > JAKBAR01 > JAKBAR01. The sequence continues at coordinate 5,380 of JAIESS010000178.1, read as the reverse complement.
TATTCTCTCTCTTGGTGGTATTGTTTATGCATGTTCTGTGCGTGTGGGTGGTGATAAAATGGACGATGCGATTATTAGCTACATACGACGTAATCATAACTTGCTCATCGGTGAAAGTACGGCGGAAAAGATCAAAAAAGAAATTGGTTCTGCTGTTATTCATGATGATAGCGAACATATTACAATGTCCATTAAGGGACGTAGCCTTCAAAATGGTGTGCCTCAAGAAGTGACTATTAATCAAAAGCAAATTGCCGAATCTCTCCATGAGGTTGTTGCAGCTATTGTTGATGGTGTGAAAACAGCCCTTGAAAATACGGCCCCTGAGTTATCAGCGGATATTGTGGATCGTGGTATTGTCCTAACAGGGGGAGGGGCTATGCTTTCTAATTTTGATCAGGTTCTCTCCGAAGCCACAGGGCTTCCTGTTTTTATTGCAGATGAGCCTTTGACCTGCGTTGTGCGTGGAACGGGAAAAGCTTTGGAAGAAATGAAGGCACTTAAGAGCGTTTTGGTGTCTATGTACTAAAAGGAACCCCAATGACGATAGAGATAGGAGAGTAACATGTCGATTTTGAATGCATTAGGCTTAAAAGCTGTAGGCCTCAAACGTCGTGTGCCTCTTTTATCTTTTTTTACATGGTTTTTTGGGCGGTCACGCGTTCAAATGCACATGCAGTCCGGTGCCAAAAATAGACCTGTTCATTTTCTATTCCTATTAAGTATGCTCCTTGTGATTATGTATGCGAGCATGCGTCAGTTTGCGCCTATTATCATGTTTGAAGGCATTCTTTTTGATATATCTGCGCCTATTGTGGGGGGAGTGCAGCGTGTCGTTATCTCATTGTCCCATGTCATGGATGAATTTCGTTCTCATTCTGATCTTTCTAAAGAAATAGCGCGACTAAAGGAGCAAAATAATAACCTTTTACACGTCAATACCTCTATGAAAAAAGCACTCTTTATTCAAGGCGAAGCCCTCAAGGGTGTAAATCTTATGAAGCATCTTGATGAGAAGAAAGTTTTTGATGGTTATGTGTTTCAGGTTGAAACAATGAATCAACCATCTTTTGGGCAGGATTTGTTTGTAAAAGTACCATCATCCTCTAATACATATATTGATCTCAGGCTTCAAAAAGATTTTGTTGTACTCGGGACAAAAGGCCTTTTAGGACGTGTCCGTCATGTGGGGCTTCATGCGGCAAGAATTCAAACAATTTTTGATGCAACGTCACGCATTCCCGTGGATATTAAGGGTGTTCAAGCTATTGCAGCAGGGCAGGGGAGTGCCATGCTGAGGCTTGTGTATATTAAAGATGCGCAACATACTTTGTCAGTTGGGGATCTTGTTTATACATCAGGGTTTGGCGGGATCTTTCCCAAAGGACTCCCACTTGGGGTTATTCATCGTGTTGAAAATAAAACAATTGATATTGCTCCCTTTGAAACGGGAAAAGCCTTGCATATTGTGAATGTGGCTGAGCATTTCCCCCCATCGGGCGAGTGATTTTGTGGTACATTTTGAAAAAAACACGTGATCATAAGACGTCAAACTTCAACTTTTTGTGATGTGATATCTTCACGTCATTAGTAGGCAATAATCAGGGGAATACCTTTTTTTGTATAATATGTTGCAGTATTTTTTCCCCTCTTTAACGCCTTTGAGAAAATGGTCATGAGTCTTCATTTTATGTTCATACATATTAACACTATGTTCATATATCTTAACAATTCGTTAACGAAAAAACCCCGCCCTCGAACACCCTCGGTGTTCACCTCGGGTGGGGGGCCCTCCTCCCGCCGCACTTTCTGGTTTTTTGAAAAAAAACAAAGGCTCCTCTTCCTTGCACAGAAAGTTAAAAGTTTATACAAATTGCCTTTAAGATGCATCAAAGGCCTTTTTGCATCCCTATTGTTAGAATATACTTTAAAAGTTAACAAAAACTTAAAAATATTATTTTTGGGGAGTTTTTTATCCATTGATACGTTAAATACTGTGTCAGTAGGGAAAGAGATTGTATGATTCCCCAATCTCTTCTCTTTTCTTGTGTCTTGGTGATATCGTGTCTTCTCGATATTATCTTTTTTACGCACTATGCCTGTTGCCTTGTTCTTATGCTTCACCTTACAGTCTTTCGGTTAAATCGGGATCCATCCATTTTCCTTATGATAGGGCTTGGATTTCTGGAAGATCTGTATGGTAATCACCTCTTTGGCGTTACGAGTTTTTATCTCATTCTTATGCTGAGATTTCTTCGTTCTATGAACCTATGGACGCAAAAACTTGATAATTTTTGGTTTATTTGGTTGAGTTATATTGTTTTTTCTTTCATGTATATTGCTGTGGATAATATGAATCTCGTAATGCAGCACAATCACAATATAGTGTCAGTGGGTTTTACCACTGTGATACTTCCTTTCTTTCTGATTGCTGTATACCCATTATTATTCAAAATCCTAAAACCTTTTGCGCATCATGTTCGATCCTAAGACAAGATTTACGCGACGGGCATTTTTTCTAAGTGGGGCTCAAGGTCTTCTTGGTGCAGGACTGTTGGGGAGACTCTATTGGTTACAAATTGAATCTAACCAGCATTATCAAAAGTTATCGGATAAAAACCGTCTGCACAGTGAATTTATTCTGCCTGTTCGTGGGCAAATTTTTGATCGAGACGGCCGGTTGCTTGCAGGAAATCGCTTTGTTCACAGGGCAATTTTACAGCGGGATCAAACAAAGGACTGGAAACAATCCTTGGCTCATTTTGGTAATTTTCTCTCGATGACAAGTGCAAATATTCAAGATATCTTGAACGAATATGCCAAAAAAAATAAATTCATCCCCATCCCCTTAAAGGATCCTTTGACTTGGGAAGAAGTGGCTAAGATTGAGCTCCATGCAGCCGATCTACCAGGTATTCGTGTAGATCAAGGGCAAGAGCGCTTTTACCCTTACGCAGAAGATGTCTGTCATTTGCTTGGGTATGTGGGCAAACCAAGTGAACTTGAAACTGAGGAGAACGCGGATTTACTCCTTCAACATCCGGGATTTCGACTGGGAAAGGCTGGCATTGAAAAACAGTATGAGGGACTTCTTCAGGGATCACCAGGAATTGTCCAGGTGGAAGTCAATGCAACGCGTCAAGTCGTGCGCGAAGTATCGTCTCATGAACCTTGCAATGGTCAAGATTTGACACTTTCAGTGAACCTCGATCTCCAACAACGTATCACAGAGCGTCTTAAGGGGTTTGAATCCGCCACAGCTGTTGTCATGAATGTCAATTCTGGCGCACTTTTAGCAGCTGTTTCTGTTCCAGGCTTTGATACAAACCATTTTACAAGCGGCATTCCCAAAAACATTTGGGATGATCTACGATCCAATCAATACACGCCCCTTGTTACAAAATTTACACAAGGCCAATATGCGCCGGGGTCTACATTTAAAATGATGGTGGCCCTTGCAGGGCTTCATTCAAAAGCCATTGATGAACGCACAATGTTGTATTGCCCGGGTTATTATGATCTGAATAACCACCGATTCCATTGTGTTAAGCATAGTGGCCATGGTCATGTTGCTATGCAACAGGCACTTGCTCAGTCTTGCGATGTGTATTTTTATGAGCTTTCTCTTCGTATGGGGGTAGATGCCATTGCAGCCATGGCTAAAATATTTGGATTAGGTGAAAAAACACTGCTTCAATTTCCTAATGAAAAGGCTGGGCTTATCCCCAATAAAAGCTGGAAGGAACGTATCCAGGGTAAAAAATGGACACCGTCAGAGACGATTAATACAAGTATTGGGCAGGGATATGTTCTCACAACACCTCTTCAGCTATGCATTATGACAGCGCGTCTTGCCTCAAAGGGCAAGTGCATCCACCCCTATCTCACAGAAGCTTCCCGCACATTCGATTCTCTTGTTATTGATCCAAAACACATGGAGCTTGTTTTTAATGGTATGCGTGATGTGATGAGTTCTCCCCATGGCACAGCGTATGCATCGCGCTCTCCTCTCGATGGCATTGAGTTTGCAGGAAAAACAGGAACCTCTCAGGTGCGTCGTATTACCATGCGGGATCGCGAGCTTAAAACCCATCATAATTGGCCCTGGCGATGGCGTGACCATGCGTTATTCATTGGTTTCGCGCCGGTAAATGACCCTAAATTTGCTGTGTCTATTGTTATTGAGCATGGCGGCTGGGGTGGTAAAGTCGCTGCCCCCATCGGTCGTGATATTCTCGTTGATGCTCTAAAATTAGTGACGCTATGATAGCCATTTTTGATTTTTTTCATGCCAAAGCTTTTTTACTCAGTATTCTTTTATCATCATGTTTCTTTAAGACATAACGACCAGGAGCGTTTTCAATCATAGAATCTGTCTTTTTTGGGGTGATCATTTCGCCAAGATAAGGCTTGACCCATTCAAACCAATAGAGCCACCAGGATCCCTCATGCTGCTTCGTGCTTTTTAACCATTCCTTTGAAGACGTATGGAGCTGGGGCTGTGACCAATACTGGTACTTCTTTTTATCAGGATGATTAATAATACCCGATACATGACCACTTCCGACAAGAAGAAACTCTTTCACAGTGCTATTCACCATCTGTGCCAAAGGATAAACGGACTCCCACGGCACAATATGATCTTTAATAGCGCCCACAATAAAGGACGGCGTTGTGATCGTGCGCAGATCAATGGGCGTACCCGCAAGACGCATCTCTCCCTTTTTAATGAGCTTATTATCAAGAAAAATATGACGAAGATATTGACTATGCATGCGCCCCGGAAGGTTCACGCTATCACAATTCCAAAAAAGAATATCAAAGGCATCAGGTTTTTTGCCCATGAGATAATGTTTGACATAAAAGGACCATACAAGATCCTTAGGACGAAGGAGGTTAAACGATTGCGATAATACGGGCGCTGGTACAATGCCAAAGTCATCGAGACTTTCCTCCAGCATTTTAATCTGTACATCACAAATAAAAGCTTTGAGGTCGCCGAGACGGTCTGCATCAATGGGGGATGCAAGGGTTGTGGCACTTGCAAAAGGGGAGGGAATCTTATGACTTTCAAGGTATGCCATAAGGCAATTTAAAAGAATACCCCCTGCGCAATTCCCAAGAGCATTAATTTTATCAGATTTGGATGTTTTTAATACAGCTTGTACGGCTTTATAGAGTCCCTCCAACGTATAATCACAAAATGTTTTGTTGTGGTGATTCTTATCGGGATTAATCCATGAGATAATATAAACATCCATGCCACGTTCTAGGCACCAACGCACAAAAGATTTATCCGGAGTGAGATCAAAAAGATAATATTTAAACCTTTTTAACAGAATTTTTTGTTCAACTTCAAATGGTACTAAATTTTGAGTAA
>JAIESS010000154.1 GCA_019745755.1 Alphaproteobacteria bacterium | reverse complement strand
TGCGCAGCATCCCCACTATGATTTTTTTCAAGGACGGACAAGCTCACTCAACAAAGGTTGGCCTTCTCAACAAAGCAAAACTTCTTGAGTGGATTAACGCATCGGTGTAGGTTTTCGACAAAGACGTTTTAATAACTCTGTTCTTTCATGTTTTTGATCCACATCGCCATCGTTGTTCTTTATTTTTGTTCTCCTGTGACGGGTATGGATGATAATATTGCTAAGCCTAGAGTAAGATGCTCAAACAAAGGTTTTCCTCGTCCCGATAGCACTAACTTTGGTGTGCATATACCATATAAGAATGGTTTTTATTGTGCTCGAATCTCTCATTTTTCCTCCAAGGATATGGACTATTTTACAAAAATAGATCGCGAACATCCAAAGGATGCTCTGCTTGTGATTGAGGATAAAGGCGGGTGGAATGATGTCTATTTTGAAGAAATATGTGCAGAAATAAAAAGAGATTACGCCCGTCAGTTAATTGTTCTTATTCTTCAATCTGAGGGTATTACGAGTTTAAAACCCCTTATCCATATAAGGGATAATCTTGTGAGTCTTACCCTTCATGAATGTAAGGGAATCAAGACGTTAGATGTTTTAAGTGCGGGGTTTAGCAATCTTCGTCATCTGTGGTTTGACAAATACAAACACAACCCAAACAGAGACATGGTAAGTTATCAGGATGATTTTTATGGTTTAGCCTGCCTAGAAAAACTCAAAACAATTTATTTTTGGAATGCTTTTTTGAATAACGATGGGAAATTTGAAATGGATTATGCCGTCCTTTTAAAAAATTCTCTCAAAGAAAATAATCTCGAGATAGAAGGGTGTGGTGATTATAAACCTGCCCAAAATGGAGATTGTGTTATAGCGTAAAGGGCACTTAATTTTCGTTCTTCTCGCCCTTTGCTGACATTGTGTTTGATGTTTAAAAGGGTCGCACCCAATATACTTATCGCGATAAGAAGTGGCAGGAGATGATCAAAACTTACCCAGCCGTAATCGTATAGAAGGCAAAGGGCACATCCCGTGATCCACATTATATGCACACTATAAAAAAGCCACTGTTTCATTTTTTTGTACTATTTTTATCATTTCTAGCTTTAGTAGATCGTTCAAAAGTTAATATTGTGTAAATTTTTATGAAAAATTATGCTTATAATCAATCCAGATATTCTTGCGCTTTTTACAGATATTTATGCTTGTTACCCACACAAACGACACAGTAACTCCCCTTGTGACTCGTACAAAAAACCATCGCACCACAGCTTTTGAGCGATCGATGCTAAGCCATTTTGGTCAAGATGACATTGTTTTTATAACGGATGCAAAGGGTGTCCTTCAAAAAGTATCCCTTCCCGAAAAGGAATGGTCCTACTATGGCTGCCTTCCCGGTAAGCTTAAAAAGGGTGTGTATCAGTTTGCACAGGGGCAGGAGGACGGTCAAAAAGCCCTGGCGTTTGCCCTTGGTGGCTATGGGTTTAGCCGTCACAAATTCGGAAAAGCCAAAGTTAAACCATCCCTGCTTGTATCACAAGAAACCTATGACGCGATTCAGCCCATTGTGGATGCCATTTACCTCGTACGGAATCTTATTAATGAACCCGCCAATTACATGGGGCCAGCGGAGCTTGAGGATGTGGCGAAGGCTATTGCGGATAAGCATAAGGGGAAATTCACCTCTATTGTGGGGGATGCGCTTGAAGGCGAATACCCCCTTGTTCATATGGTGGGAAAAGGTGCAGAAGAAGCCCGTGCTCCTCGCTTTGTAATGCTGTCCTTCACCCATTCCAAAGCCTCTAAAACAATTGCCCTCGTTGGTAAGGGTGTGTGTTTTGATACGGGGGGCCTTAATGTGAAGCCTGACTCAGGCATGCTGTTAATGAAAAAAGATATGGGAGGGGCGGCACAAATCCTTGGGTTGACCCAACTTTTGCTTGCTAAAAAAGTGCCCGTAAACCTTAATGTGTACCTTCCCCTCGTTGAAAATGCTGTGGATGCAAGGGCTATGCGACCGTTGGATATTGTAACGGCACGCTCTGGTGCCACCGTGGAAGTGGGGCATACAGATGCGGAGGGCCGTCTCATTCTGGCTGATGCGTTGACGAGAGCTTGTGAGGATAAGCCTGATCTTATTATTGATTGTGCAACATTAACAGGGGCGGCGCGTGTTGCTCTTGGCCCTGAACTTCCGGCTTTTTTCACCAATACCCCTTGGGTAGCATCAAGCCTCTATGCGTGTAGTGAGAGTGTGGATGACCCCTTGTGGCAACTTCCCCTCTATTATCCTTATAAGGAATCTCTCAACTCAACAATTGCTGATATTAAAAACGTTGCATCCCACGGTTATGGTGGCGCCATTATCGCTGCACTCTTTATGGAGCATTTTATGACCCCGGGTATTCCTTGGCTTCATATGGATTTCATGGGGTGGAATGTGCGCTCCCGCCCAAGTTTTCCGGAAGGAGGCGATGCCATAGGGTTGCGTGCGCTTTTTGCATTGATTAGCGATTTTTCAGAAGAGAGAGGCTAGAAAACCTTATCTTAAAATTCACAACAATAGATTAAAACCGAAAAAACAGAGCACTTATGAAAATCTCACTCTCACTTTTTTATTCTTCCTTCAATACAGCTTCAGACACTAGAAGAACAACAATTATTAACTCTATAAAGATAAGGTCAACTTCTCCAAGTTTTTTTTGAAATATGTTAATTTCCATCCAAAAAATTCTTTTTATCCGGTTGCAGCTGAAAATATTGATGTAGGCATTTTTCGAGAAGAGTATAAAATACCCCGAAAAAAGGGTGTATCCTTCTGCTCGCTCTTCCTTGCCAAAGTGCACAACTTGGAGGTCACCGCAAGGAAACATATGCTATAAAAATCGCCTTATAGTTTAGCATTTCAATAAAAAAAGAAAGAAACAAAGATTATTCGTTAAAAAATTATTTTATTATTACCATTCCGTATTGTACGTTATGCAAATTGGTTTATTTTTTTGTTGCTTTATGTCCTTCGTTCTTTTTGCCATCATCACTCTCCTGATGCAATTGCCTCTCAATGCCATGGATGATGATCCCATCATCGTCGAGCCTTTGTCCCCATCAACCTCTATGCAGCCTCTTTCCCTCGCGCAAGCAAAGGTTAAGCTTAATGAAAAAATAAAAGCCTTCAAGGAGTATGTTGATGATGCTGTGGATTATTATGAAGAGTTAAAAAAAGTCTTTGATCCTCATAACCCTGAAAATCTGGAAAAATTCAATGAACGCATCAGCCTCCTCAATGAGAGTGAACAAAAAATAGTATTAGAACACTATAAAGAGGCCTTAAAGCAGAAAAAAGGGGGACATCGCATTCTTCCTAAATTTGCTAAAATTACTGCATTTAAATGGATAACAAGCGATTTTGATGATCGTATAAAGAGACATCGTAATTGGATTAATTCGGTTACCCTTATTGAAAAAGCTTTAGAAAGCGAACCTCTTGAAAGGGTGTTCATGGGAAGCCTTAGCCTCTATGAATGGAGCTTTTTAAACTTTTTTATCCCTTTGTACAAAACAATACGGATATTATTAAATGTCTCTCCTATTGCCCTGTATTATCAAATCTTCTTGCCCATTCTAAAACTCCTGTGAATTTAGATGCTTTTTGTCTTGATGCGAGTATTCTTTTTTCTCACGACATGAACATAAGTCAAAAACCTGAGAATAAGGATTTTATGGAACGCACAGGTGGGCTCCCAATCATGGATGTAAATGATCTGAAACTCATCACTGATCCTACGTTCAATCAAGAGTTACAGGATTGGAACACTGCATATACAAAAAGACTGGAAGAATTTTCCGCAAAATGGCCCCCACTGACAACAGGAAAAATCATAGAGCCTCAAGAAAAAGAAATATCTGAAACACCCTCACAGAAGAAAAAGAAAAAAGCCAAAAAGAAACGACCCAAAAAAGCGAAAGCACCATCCACGTCAACAACTTCTTCACAGGATAAAGAGGAAGAAGATAAGGAAGGCGACGTTGACGATGCAAGTGATAAAAGCCCTGAGCCAGAGATAATAAGTACCATTACGTCTTCCTCGTCGACAACAACAGTCACGACGGATTCTGTGGATGCTATATCACCACCATCTCAAAAGAAAAAAGAAAAAAAGCAACAAAAAGCGTTGGATCGAAAAAGAGCGTTAGACGCCCTTGCCTTTAGTAATACATCATCATCTTCAACGTCTTCGAGTACAACAGTCAACGTTCCTCCATCACCTCATCCTCTTCTTGCACCAACGGATACGTTTAAGCTTAACTCAAGCACACACTACGACGTTCTTGTAAACCTGATGGAGAATACGCTCAAACCAACAATCCGTTATGAGATCATTGAAAGTGCTATTGAATCCCTCGGCATCATTATTGAATCCTTAGGGAATGGTGATTATCGCAAGCTTATCCTGCCCAATGGTCGAAAAATTTTCATCTACAGACCTGCCGTTCCTCAAGCAGGGAAACGACTTCTTAAAACACTACGCGAAGGGCTGTTTGAGAAATGGGGACTCACCGCTGCGCATTTAGATCACTGAGACGTTTGATGGCGCGCATCTCTCGATCGCTCACGCAGATGTGTCCATGGCCCCTACTCCCTAAAGGCTACGTTGAGTTTGAGAGAAGAGGCTTTGAAAAAATCCTTGGTGAAGACCGCCACATCATGGGGATTATACAAAGCACAGCTGAAAATATCGATGTAAGCGCTTTTCGAGTAGGGTGTAAAATGCCCCGAAATAAGAGATGTCTCAATCATTTGAACAAGGGTGTAGCCCTCTACACGCTCTTCCTCGCCAAAGTACACAACTTGGGGATCACCGTAGCGTTTCATCTTAATCATGTCGCACAGTTCAATGCTGTATTGTGTGATAACCTCTTTTGAGTTGATGAAATCTTTACCACACTCTTTCAAATCAAGCGCCGTAGCCATCCCCCAAAAAGCGCGTTCACGAAATAATTTTTGAATCACAGAAAAGGGAGGAATTGTTGTAACGGGTTGAAGTGTAAAAGGATTCATCTCTGAATGTGTTTTTATAAACGTCATGATCTCAAAGTCCTTTCTTTTTGTGCACGATAAGTGTGAGTGTGTTTTCAAATTTAAACACTGGGTTTAATATCGTGCTTTCGTTAATCCCATTAAAATATACATGATGAGATCTGCCGTCCTATGGTCTACATCCAAATCGGGGTTAAATTCAGTAATTTCTAAACACTTAAGAGCAGAATGACCAAGAAGAGATGGCATAACATGCTTAAATTTATCAAAAAGAATGCCTCCCGGTGCAGGTGTTCCCGTTCCAGGTGCGTCACTAGGATCAAAAGCATCCACATCAATAGAGATCCCAAAGCCCTTTGTGTTCTTTGTAACTCTTTCAAGAGCTTTTGCGATGACATTATCCAGCCCAAAACGCATCACATCCTCCATATAAAAAACTGTTACATTGTGTTTTTTTAAAAAAGCTTTTTCAGCTTCTTCAAAGGAGCGAATCCCTATCAGCACAAGATGCGCAGGCTTAATTTTGGGAGAAGGACCTAAAATCGTGCATAACTCTGGGTTTCCTTCGCCCAATAAATGACTAAGCGGCATGCCATGATAAGCCTTGGAGGGGGATGATTCGAGCGTGTGAGCATCCATATGCGCATCAATCCAAATAAGACCGAAATTTTCTCGCGCATGAAGAGCTTCCACAACGCCAGACCATGTCCCCATGGCACAGGAATGATCGCCGCCAAGGACTGTAACGAAGTCGTCATTCTGCAGCAGCGCACTTTGAACACTTTGGGCAAGTACCTTGTTATGATGAAGAACGGCATCAAAGTTGCAGCCTTTGTCATCAAAGTTTTCTTTGAAAGACCTTTGCACCATATCTTTCCACACACATCTATCACCAAGTTTTTTATGAAGAGCATAGTCTTGGCACAGATATAAAGGGCCCTTGCTTGTACTATGGGTTTTAGCGCCAAGCCCAAAAGCAGATCCAATGAGACTGATATTTTGTGGCGTCATTTTTCATATACAATACATCGATAACAATTAAATATTGACATTAATATATTAATGATAAGTTAATTTTGATTTTGTAAAACACAATATAATATATTAAATTTTTCTTGGTCTAATAAATCACTTGACCTTACTTTCACTGCTCCCAAAGAATCCGTCTCCCAAAAATCCACCTATTTGCGCATTCCAAAGAGTGGTGTAAAGGCCACCTTTTGCAAGGAGATCTGCATGGGTACCGTCCTCCACAATGCGCCCCTTATCAAAAACGAGGATGCGGTCCATGTGGAGCAACGTCGATAAGCGGTGTGCAATCACAAGGGTTGTTTTTCCTTCCATCAGGCTCAATAAGCTTTCCTGAATAGCTGCTTCTGTGACGGAATCGAGTTGGCTCGTTGCCTCGTCCAGCATCAGGATGGGCGCATTTTTAAGGATAGCGCGTGCAATAGCAATACGTTGACGCTGACCGCCTGAGAGCTTCACGCCGCGCTCCCCCACAAGAGATTCGTAACCCCTAGGAAGTTTTGAAATAAAACCGTGGGCATGGGCACGTTTTGCAGCATTCATCACGTCGTCATCCGTAGCATTATACTTACCATAGCGTATGTTATCCATGAGGGAGCGGTGAAAAAGCGATGGATCCTGGGGAATCATGGCAATGGCCTTGTGGAGTGAATCCTGGGTGACATCTTTAATATCTTGACCATCAATGAGAATGCGTCCTTGCGTCACGTCATAAAGACGTAGGATGAGATTGACGAAGGTCGACTTTCCCCCGCCGGATTTACCCACAAGCCCAACCCGTTGCCCCGGTTCAATAATAATGGATTTATCCTGAAACAGGGGATCAACTCCCTTGTAGTGAAATCCCACACGGTCGAAGATGATGCGACCCTCGGTCACAGTTAACAACGGTGCATCTGGTGCATCCATAATTTCTGGTGGTGATAGAACAAGACGAAGACCCTGAGTAATCTCCCCTACAAGATGTGTGAGTTGTCGAATATGCTGCAAAAGGTTCCAAAGACGATCAATAATGGAGATGTTCAAGGTAAAAACGAGGGCAAAATCACCCGCCGTCACGCGGCCTTGGCCATATCCTTTCAGGAGTAAAAAAAGACAAATCCCCTGATATATGACAAAGGAACTTCCCTGTATGGCAAATACTTTGAGAAAGAACCAATCACGCCGTTGATCTTGCCGGACATACTCATTAAGGCTTTGGGTGAGATAGCGGGTTTCCCCCTCCCGATTGGCAAAGAGGCGCACGGACATCATATTCCCCAAAATATCGACAAGGCTTCCAACGACAACGGAGCGTGCTTCTGCTGATGCATCTGTATAAGGAACCCCTCTTTTTGAAAAGAAAATCGCTGAACATATAAAAAAACCACTCCAAACGAATAGCGAAAGGGCAAGGGTGGGTTGCACATAATACAGGGTAAGCATGGCAACAGGGATACCAATGATGTGGGGGAAAAAATGGAGGATCGTATGGCTGACACAATCGGGGATGCCGCTCATAGCATCCTTGATTTTATTAGCAAGACTCCCGGCAAAGTGATCCTGATAAAAAGCATGGGAATGCTCTAACATGCGCTCCATCAAGACAAGTCCGAGGTGTCGTTTCACAGATGGATTAAACTTGAGCCACAGATAATCATGAATTCGAAACGCAATCACCATGATGATGGACATGACGATGTATAATGTTACGGGCACCATCGCAACACTCAAAATAGATTCAGGCGCTGCATCCTTTACACTGTTGACAATAACCTTTGTAAGGTAAGGGCGAATGGATATATCTATGGCATAGATGAAGGAACAGGAAAGCATTCCGAAAATCATCATACGAAAGGGCTTAAGAACACTGATAATAAAGGCAAAAGGCGTCGTGCTCATGAATCGCTACGTACTTTCATTGGAGGATAGGAGAGATTATAGAGGGAAGAGGCTGATGGTTCAATGAAGTAAAATAGGAGTGTTGAGGAGACCTGAACGATAAAAAAACCCCTTGGTTATGAATTTTTTAAAATCCCTTGGGGATCGATGATCTTTATGTTTATAATTTAATTAAAATTATTTTCTAAAATCTTTCTTGGGTCTGATGATGGTAACTATGCCCGATAAATTTCAGCCTATGCCCTCAATAATGAGGAGTGATCTACCAGAGACACTGAGGTATATAAGGGAAAAATCTCCAAAGATTATTGAACTTCATAGAATAAAAACTGAAGAGGAATAGCTGTGGCATCGGATAAGTTTCTCTCCTATTTTCATCGTGAGCTCAATTATTTGAGGAACTCTGGGGCTGTATTTGCCTCAAAGCATCCAAAGATTGCAAGACGCTTGGATTGGACAAAAGGGGAATCAGGAGATCCCCATGTGGAGAGGTTGTTGGAGTCCTTTGCATTTTTATCAGCGCAACTCCATCAAACCATTGATGATCGGTTTCCCCAAATCGCTGCGGGACTTTTAAATGTACTCTATCCACAACTTATTAATCCCCTTCCTTCCGTCGCCATTGCCCATTTTGATGTGGATCCCACCAAGGCGAAGATGACGGCGGGGTATGCTATTGAGCGTCACACGCCCCTCTTTTCCTACGCAGACGAAGGCCTTGTCTGTCGTTTTCGCACCTGTTATCCCATAACACTTTGGCCCCTTAATGTTATCGCTGCTGACTTTGTGGAAGCTCTTCCCTACACCTTCAACGATGCCGTACCACGCTCCCCTTGGTATATTCGTCTGACACTGAAGGCGAAAAAACTCAACTTCAGTGATCTTGAACTTGACACACTTACCTTCCACCTCGGCGGCGATCGTTTGACAGCGGTGAATCTTTACAAAGCTATTTTTGGCAATAATAATCCCCATGTTATGTATTCCACTGATGGTAAAACCTTACATGCATTGCCTAGTCACTCCCTAAGGCCTGTTGGCTATGAAAAGGATGAACAGCTTCTTCCGGCACCAAGCCACAGCCACCCGGCCTATCAATTACTTCAAGAATATTTTCATTTCCCGGAAAAATATTTTTTCTTTGAACTTCGCCATCTTCTCAAAGTTACAAAAAATAATGACACAGAGTTGCTCGAAATCTTTATTCCCGTAGTGGAGAGCAAAGCTATTTCAACCCTCGCCATTGGTCCTGAGAATTTTCTCCTTGGCTGTAGTCCTATTGTCAATTTATTCGAAAAAGTCTCAGATCCCCTTCGTTTGAACCAACGCCAGGTAGAGTACCGTATCACGGCGGACAGTCGGCTGGAGCGCACTCATGAAATTCATTCTCTCATTAACGTACATTCTGTTCAGGATGACGGCACCATGCGTGAGTATGCCCCCTACTACTCCTTTGAGCATGGTAAGAAAAGTGATGTCTTTTGGTACAATCGTAGAGAACCCTCCAGCCACCGTAATATTCCTGGAACGGACATGTACTTGTCCTTTGTGGATCATGCGTTTAATCCATCAAAGCCACCGGATGAAACTATTTACGCCTCTGCACTATGTACAAATCGCTTTTTAGCAGAACAGCTTCCCGCAGGTGCCACCCTCCAATTTGATGGCAAACTTCCCGTCACAAAAATGTATTGCCTTGATAAACCCGTAACACCTGCTTATTCTCCATCGGACGGTGAGACACTTTGGAAGCTCGTGTCCCAACTGGCCATTCACCATTTGGGGTATACAGACCCAACTATTAGCCTAAAAGTTCTCAAAGAAACGCTTCATCTCTATGCCAGCATGACAGAAAGTCAAGCAAGCCTTCAAATTGATGCCATTACAGGATTTATCACAACAGAAGCAGTACGTCGTATTCCAAGAAGGGTGAATGATCAGGCTTGGCTTGGTTTTGTGAAGGGGGTGGCGATTGAACTGACCCTGGACGAGGAACTCGATCCAAGTAGCATGAGTTTTGTTTTAGCAAATGTCCTTCAACATTTCTTGGCAATGAACGTGAATATCGATTCCTTTGTGGAAATGACACTTTTTAGTAATCAGCGGAAAGGAGCGTGGATCACATGGCAACCCCTAAACGGTCATCACCTCCTTCTGTAATACCGCTTTCTGTCATTGAGGAACTCTTTTCGCAGGTTTATACCTTTGACTTCCCTCAAACTGTGCGCCTTCTCCAAGGGATACAACCGGATAAAAAACTTGGTGCCACGGATAATCCGCGCCTTGATCCTGTGCATTTTCAAGCGAATGTTGATTTTAGTATAAGCTCCAGCGATGTGAAAAAGCTTGACCCAGGCTCGCCACCCAAGCTCACCGTGACCTTTCTTGGCATTGCGGGCATCCAAGGGCCCCTGCCAGAGGTGTTTACAGAAATTCTCATCGACCGGATGAAAGTGAAGGATTATGGCTTTCGGGATTTTCTCGATATCTTTAATCATCGCCTTATTACCTTTTGGTATACCTTTTATGGCAAGCTTTACCCGGGTCTCCACGATGCACCGTTAGAGGAGACGGACATTGGTGCGTCTCTCATGGACCTTGGCGGCATGCGTTATCATGAGCAGGGGAAGAGTCTTATACCCCTAGGCACGCTTTTTTGGCAACGATCGGGATCTGGTGTAGGCCTTCAAAAAGCTATTGATGGTTATTTCAATATACCTTGCCGCATTCAACCCTATGTAGGGGGATGGAACCGTGTGGATAAAAGTCGTCAAACCCAGATTTCCAAGTGCTTTCATGAGCTTGGACATAATACGGTCTTAGGCAACAGGTCTTTTGATCAAGGCAAGGGGTTTAAGGTGATTCTTGGCCCGCTCACTTATACACAATTCATGAATTTTCTCCCTCCTCCTGAGACAAGCATTATTGATAAAGAATCTGGATATCACCATCTTAAAAACCTCATTGCGGCTTATTTTGATAGTCCGCCAGAGTATAAGATCGAACTTATTTTAGAACGCTCCGACGTCCCACAAACAGATCTCTCTGGGCAGTATAGGCTTGCTCGTAACACCTGGCTCAATAACCGAGGTAATTTTCCTGGTCATGGAAATGTCGTCATTCAATAGTCTGTGATCTTTAGGGAAAATGTTGATGTAAAATGAATAACTTTTTCTCTCTCATATTCCCACCTATCTCTCCTCGTCTGAATCATCAAAAATACACACATAGAATTTATATGAAATTTTTAGTACACTTGTTTGGAAATACCTCTCAATAGGGTGAATGTTCACTGGTACGCGATCTTTTCAAACTTATGACGTGGATCAGTTTTATCCTCAGCAGTTTTCTGGCGGGGATTTTTGTTATTCTTTTTTATTTTGGAAGGGGTCTTCCTGATCATAGTAGTCTTGAAAACTATGATCCTATCCTTACGAATCGTATCTATCTAAGCGAAGCATCGTTGAGTACAGATTCCGATGCACCTCCAAGCATCGACAAGGTGTGGAAAGATTATTCTAAGGAGCGTCGCTTTTTCATCCCCATTGAGCTTGTCCCAGATCTTGTGGTTCAGGCTTTTCTCGTGGCGGAGGATAAAAATTTTTTCATTCATCCAGGCCTTGACCTTATGGGGGTATTTCGTGCCTGCGTGAAAAACACTCTCACCGGAAAATGGAAAACAAGACCCATGGGCGCGTCCACCATTACACAGCAGGTCGCCAAGAATTTTCTGCTCACCAATGAACGTAGTTTTACCCGAAAAGTCAAAGAAGCCATTATGGCCATCCGTATTGAGCGTACTTTTACAAAACAGCGCATTCTCGAGCTTTATCTTAATCAAATTTACCTTGGCAGTGGTTGCTATGGCGTCAGCGCAGCCGCAGAATATTATTTTCAGAAAAGACTGGATGAGCTTAGTGTGGAAGAGGTAGCTTTTTTAGCAGGTCTCCCCAAAGCACCCGAAATCTACCAAACGCATAAAAACCCTAATCTTGCAAAGGCACGCCGTAATTGGGTGCTCGATCGCCTTTATGACGAGCACTACATCACAGGACAGGCACTTATCCTTGCTAAGGAAACCCCCATCGCCACAACAACAAAAAAAAAGGATGATTATTTCAGCGGTGACTTTTTCTTAGAAGCAACACGTCAAAAACTGATTGAGATTGTGGGACAGGATAATTATACAAAGGGAGGATACTTTCTTTGGACCACAGTAAAACCCAATGTGCAACGCATCGCTCACACATGCCTTCAGAAGGGGCTCGAAGCATATGACAAACGCTACGGGTATCGCGGTCCATTATTGACATTGGATGAAGCTCAGATGACAGATGCAACGGCTGCGTTAAAAGCCCACACCATTGAACTTCCCCCTCACCTCATCCTCGCTGTTGTCACGGACAGCGATAAAGATAAGGTAAGTCTTGTAACACAAAGTGGTGAGAAAGGTATTATTCCTCTCAACGCTATAACATGGGCACGGCGTCAAGAAAAGAACCGTACCCTTGGCCCCGAAATTAAAGCATGTGCGGATGTCCTTCATAAGGGCGATGTGATTGTTGTGCGATGCATCAAAGATGATACATATAGTCTTGAGCAGATTCCGGAGGTGACCGGCGGCATCGTCGTTATGGATTCTGAGACAGGCCATGTCCACGCGCTGTCTGGAGGCTATCACTTTGCCATGAATCAGCATAACGCCGCCATCCAGGCAAAGCGACAACCAGGCTCATCCTTTAAACCATTTGTTTATCTTGCAGCGTTGGAGCGTGGCTATTCCAAAGAGACAAAAGTCCTTGATGCCCCTCTTTATATTCCCCTTGGCTTTAAGACGAAAGACGGCAAGACAACCTATAGCCCTAAAAATTTCAGCAAGACGTATTATGGTCCCACGTCTCTTGAAAATGGCCTGGCCTATTCCCGCAATGTCATGACCGTACGCCTTGCCATGCAAATTGGCATGTCTCCCATTGCCCGGGTGGTGAAGCGTTTTGGTATTCATGATAAATTACCACGTCAGCTCGCCATGGCCCTTGGTGCGGGGGAGACAACACTTCTAAGACTCACGGCAGCTTATGCCATGATCGCCAATGGTGGCCGTAAAATTACACCGACTCTCCTCACGCGCATTGATAACCGGGATAATTACCCTATTTA
>JAIESS010000009.1 GCA_019745755.1 Alphaproteobacteria bacterium | reverse complement strand
GTGAGTATCAAAGCTCCCATGAAGTGTCGAGATTGTTGTTTGACGATCTTCCCCCTTAGCCATTTCTGTACTTATCACGCCAGCCACTGCATCGCTTCCATGTAGGCTGCTGAGAGGACCTTTTTTCACGGTTATGACATCAAAATCAGAGGCAATCCATACTCCTGCATTAAAGCTACCGTTAACGACTGTTGGGTCCATGGACCTCATTCCATCACTTAAGACAAGAGTGTGGTTGGGGTTGCCGCCTCTGAGAAAGAGTGATGATGCAGAGGTAGCGCCACCACTTTGCGTAATATAAATTCCATTTACATTTTTAAGCACATCTACAAGAGTCCTTGGACTTTCTTTTTCTACAGCTTCCCAGGTCAGCACATCCTTTTTGAATGCCGCCTTTTTAATATCCTTCACAATGATAGTGGGCAAGGTAGCAGGTGTGTGTAGCGTCAGTGTATCTGACGTAGCGGCAGTGAAACAAAAAATAGATAATAGACAACAAAAATACGCGTAGCGCATGAGGCTTTTTCTCCTTTCAAAATGACAACGATCTGTGAATTTTCCATTGCTTTGGATTTTCCACAGGGCGCATCACTGTCGGGAGTGCCGCTTTCGATCATCTCCTGTGATCAAAAAGTAGTGATACTTCATAAGGCCGGTTTCCTGGCTCAAAGCTTCAAAATAATTATATTCAATCATTCTCACGCGTCACTCCACCTTCCCAGATGCTTATAATCCAGTGGTTTTCGAAGGACGCTCGCTTCTTACAGTTACAGGGATAGCCACGGACTTGAAGTGTCTTTACAAACACACCGTGTTCCCGATTAATCTCAAAAGAGAACCTCTGATAATTCTTTTATGAGGGGGTTTTTGTGAAAGGTCAAGGGGGAGATTGAGACTTGTATTTAAATCTTACCCTCTCAGTTCTGGCACATCCTTAAAATAAACAAGACTCTCAGGGTTGAGAAGGGAACCTATATTGCCAATAGCGTGGCCTAACATCACATCCTTTACTGCAATTTCTGCAATTTTATTATTTTTTGTCCGTGGGATATCGGGGACTTGGATGATTTTAGATGGTACGTGTCGAGGTGTTGTGTTCTTTCGAATGTGTTGTTTTATTTCCTGTGCGAGATCTTCTGTAAGATGAATGCCGTCTTTCATTTTTACAAAAAGAATAACGCGCTCATCTCCGTCAAAGGGTTGACCCACTGCAATAGATTCAAGAATAAAATCAAGGGCCTCCACCTGGCGGTAAATTTCTGCTGTCCCAATACGCACGCCGCCAGGATTAAGGGTCGCATCGGACCGTCCTGAAATCACAAAACCCTTGTGTGTCGTCTTTTCGATAAAATCCCCATGATGCCACATGCCTGGAAAACGTTCATAATAGGCCTTGTGATAGCGCACATTTCCAGGGTCATTCCAAAAACCAACGGGACGGCAAGGAAAAGGTTGTGTACAAACAAGCTCCCCCTGTTCACCTACATCTGCTTTTTCACCATTACTGCGCAGCACATCCACAGCAAGACCGAGTCCCGCTGTTTGAATCTCTCCGCGGTAAACAGGAGTGATTGGATTGCCAAGGACAAAACACGACACAATATCCGTCCCACCAGAAATTGAAGCGAGACATACATTACTTTTTATATGGGCGTAGACATAATCAAAGGTGAGCGGCATCAGGGGCGACCCTGTGGAGGTTATAAGGCGAAGATGCTTAAGCTCATAAGCTTCCTTTGGATACACATCATGCTTTGATAAGCTATCCAAATATTTTGCCGATGTCCCAAACAGCTTCACATTATATTTATCCGCAAGCTCAAATAAATAATCCATACGGGGATATGTGGGCGCGCCGTCATAAAGAAGAATGGAGGCCTCGCTGGCTAAGGTAGAGACAAGCCAATGCCACATCATCCAACTGCATGTCGTGAAATAAAAAATCACATCATCACGTTTTATATCACAATGAAGCTGATGCTCCTTCATATGCTGAAGGAGTGTTCCACCCGCGCCATGGACAATACACTTGGGCACACCCGTTGTGCCTGAGGAATATACGATATAGAGAGGTTGATTAAAGGGATAGCGATTGAAGTGAATGTCCTTTGGGGGAAATTGCTCCTCAATACTTTGAATAAGATGGAGTTTTGCTTGTGTTTTGGGAAGGTTTAAAGATGTGCTATCACTGACATAAGGAATGATCACAACATGCTCAATAGACGGAATAGCATCAAGAATCTCTGGCAATTTGCCAAGAACATCAAAGGTTTTACCATTATAAAAATAGCCATCCGTTATAAAGAGAATCTTTGGGTTTATCTGTCCAAAGCGATCAATAAGTGCCGATGCACCAAAATCCGGTGAGCATGTGGACCAAATGGCGCCGTGGGTTGCTGTGGCAAGCATACCGATGATTGCTTCAGGTATATTGGGAAGATAGCACCCCACACGATCGCCCTTTCGGAGATTGATGGACGACATCCACTGTTCCAAGGAACTCACGTGATTGTATATGTCATGATAGGACAGATTGCGCTGAATCTTATCTTCACAGATAAAAGTAATAGCGGTTTTATCATCACGCCGTTTGAGTAGGTTTTCTGCAAAATTAAGCTTTGTCTTATCAAAAAACACAGCATCTTCCACAGAATCCTTGGATTTTATGACAAAATCAGGGTTATCGTCCGCAATAATAGCGCAAAATTCGACGACAGCCCCCCAAAACTCTTCAATATCTGTTATCGACCATGCATATAAGTCATTAAAATCCTTTTTTTGTGTATATTTTAAAAACTTTGAAAGGTTTGATGCACTTATTTCTGTGGATGAGGGGGCCCACAAGAGCCGTTGATCATGATCGTTCATAGCGTATTTTAATGAGACATTCCTTCATTTAGTAAAGTTGAAACTTTGAAAGAGGTCAAGTTGCTTCTTTTTTCTTAAAAAAATTCTATTTTTAACGAATTATTAACGATCTCTCCCTTACTCTTAGAGAGAATGGGTATTTCCTAACACTTAGGTATCAATATGCGATTTTTTTTAATCTTTCTTAGTTTTTTGGCCGTTACGGGCTATGCATCTAGTCCCTCCTTTGCAGCAGACGACGCTGATACAGAAGATACAGCCTCTGATGATACCGGCGATGACAATACTGATGAGGGCAATGATGAAAGTTCAGATGCTGTTGATGCAGATGATGACAGCAAGAATGATAACACAGATGACGCTAAAGAGACTGATGAAGAGGATAACTCTGAAAACAAAGATGATGCGGAAGATACAAGTGATGATGATGCAGATAAAGAGGATTCTAAGACAGGCAAGAAAGATAAAAAGGGATTATTAGACTCAAAAAAATCAAAAAAAGAAGATAAGCCTAAAAAAAATACAAAAGATAAAAGTGATAAAAAAACAGAGGCTATGCCCTTTGCTAAAAAACTTGCCATTTGTCCGCGCGGCCTTGAGGACAAAGATATTCGCGAGGTTTTCAAAGGCTTTTCCTATGAGGGTTTTGAAAAAGTCTCAACAGATGGGGAGTATGACCTTAATAATGGCATGATGCGTAAACCTTGGGGATTCTATAAGGGATTGGATAAGCGCCAATATGCTGTCTATGCCTTTAAACCTGATCCTAAAAATGTTGTGAATGTGATCGATAAGGATAAGCTCGAAGCTTTCAAAATGCTTCGTATTAAAATTCCTGAATATTGTGCCCTTTATACGGAGGCGACCCCAGATGAAGCAGGAAGTGATCAGCATGAACCCATAGGAATTTTGATATCCCGCGCGTCTCTTTATAAACCGCGCCCTGTGGATCCAGGATCTGCAAAAACAGAAGCTGTACGAATGCTGATTAAAAATGGTGTTACTCCCAAAGATACAGGTCCTTCCAGTGACAAAACAATGGACAAAAAATCATCAAAGAAATCTGAGGATGATGATGAGGAAAATATCTTAAAGCGTGGAAAATCAGGAAAGAAAGACTCTCTTGTTGATACATCCGAAGCCAAAATCTTTCAAAAACTAACGGATAATGAGGAGGAGGACGATGAAAGTAATGATAAAGACGATGACACGTCAACAGCTAAACCTGATAAAAAAACCTTGGATGGTAATGTAGCGGGTGATGACGAGGAGGATGACTCTGATGATGAAAGTGCTAATGCGGCTGAAGGTGATGATGCTGACTCTGAAGAGGCTGATAACGAAGATAGCGATGCGGGAGATGCTAAAGAAGAGGAGAGCACAGAGGAGGAGGATGCGTCGTAACTTTATTTGTATCTCATAGAGTATCCGTCAGACGGTTTTGTGCATGATGGGGTGGGAGTGCTTTTTGCTGCGATGCATGGGGTGCCCATCCCGATACAAAAAGAAAATCAAGAGTTACATTGAACTTTCCGTCATGGGTTGAAAAATGCTCTCTATACATATTTTCTGTTTTTAAAAGAAGTGCTTTGCTTATCATCCCCCCTCTTTGATGAATATTCGTTTGGTACAAACTCGCTTGAGCCCCAAGAGCTTGAATATCTTTTAATAAGTCAAAAAGCGATGCGTAGTGAATATGAAGGGTATGCTTCTCCACAACGGGAAGGGCAAATCCTGCACGAAGGAGTAAATCACCCATTTGATACGCTGTGACCATAGGCGCCGTCATGGGCGTTACGCCGCCATAAAGCTCTTGTTGTGCTTTGAAAAAAGATTGGCTTAGCTCGTTTAGTGTGTTTTCACCGAACATGACACCTAATATTAATCCATCGGGTTTAAGTGCATAACGGGCTTGTCTTAAAAATCCCGGCAGATCATTTTGAAAATGCCATGTCAAATGCCCCAGCATAAGATCAACACTTTGCCCCTTAAAGGGTAACCACTCTTCATCCATTTGAATATAAGGCGGCTCTTTTTGAGACTGTCGGGGAATGAAATCCCCTTGAATATAATGTTTAAAGGCATAGGATTTTTTAAGCAATGTATAGAGATAATCGCCTTGTGTCCCCACTTCTGTAATAATATCAAAATGCCGCTTTACTAAGTCTAAACGCGTCACAAGTTCATGAGACGACCACGTCAAAAGTTTTTCTAAGCGCGTCAGATCACCTCGTTCTCGGTGACGTGCTATTTTTTTTCGATCAAAGATAGTAGGAACAACCTGATTCATTAATGAGCTTCTTCTAGGGTTTGCCATACTCTTACTGGAGTATACAACGAATGTCTTTGTGTTTCCCACTTTTTGCTCTATAAGAGCATTTTTAGGTGTTTCTTTTTAGATGAATCAATGGAAACCCTATTTCATAGGAAATAATCCTATTCTAAGCACTTACTTCCTCATTCAGGGCGGTTTCGTCAACATCTTCTAATGTGGAATTTTTCTCATTCTTGAATTTTTTGAGCTCCTCTTGGTCGTATTTGTAAGGATCATCACTGAAGTTGAGATAACCATCCTCATCTACCCACGTTGTGATATATACAAAATAGACTGGAACAGATTCTTTGAGAGGATGCCACGATGTCGTGCGATTTGTAAGAGCTGCATTAACAGCATCAATGTCACCGTATGTATCTCCCTTATCCAACCAAGCTACAAGTTCACGAGGTTTTTCAAGACGAATACACCCCGATGATTTCGCGCGCTTGTTTTTCTTAAGATATTCCTTTTGATTCGTGTCATGGAGATAAATCGTAAACTTATTTTGAATTTGAAACTTAACTTGCCCCAAAGGATTAGAACGCCCCGGTGGATAGGTGATACGTGGCCGTTCTGATCGATCATACCAATCCACAGCGTCCGTATCAATGGGAAGGCCATCATGTCCTTTCATAAAAACCCCCATGCGCTCTAAATAGTCAGGATCAGAAAGAATTTTAGGTAGCTTATCCTTATAAAAAATACCATCGGGTACCGTCCATGTGGGATTAAAAATAAAATGTGTCATGGGCGCTTCAAAAAGGGGGGTTTTGCGGCTTGGCATCCCCACAACGGCGCGCATGGAAAGGGTCACCTTATTATCATCCAGTGCATCAACCGTATACCCTGCCACATTGACAATAATATGACGACTAGGTAAAGGATACTGAAGATAACGCCACCGTTGAAGATTGAGACGAATTAGGTTGAAACGGTCTTCGGCTGTAATTGTGAAAAGATGCTTTGTTTGGGGACCAATAACGCCATCTCCTTCCCAGCAATGGTGTGCTTGGAATTTTTTAACAACCTCTTCCAAGGCTTCATCAAAAAGATCATGTTTGGGATCGTCTACCTCACTATGAGCAGCATCAAGATAGCCGTAAAAGGCCAAATACTTTCGTAGAGCAAAAACGTCTTTACCTTTTGATCCTTTTTTAAGAGTAGTCTCGAGTTTAAAGGCCGGGTCACCCTCTTGTGTAGCCTTTTTGACATACCCATGATATTTGATAAGGGCCTTTTGAAGGGATTTATAGAGGTGAGAGGTTGGTATAAAATGATTTAGCCTAAGGCAACCATCCTCTGTTCCCTCTATAAGTATTTTTTTGGCATCCACAGATTTTGAAAGAGAGGGGTGTTTTTTTGCAAAAGTTTCGCGTTCTTTGCCTCCTGTGAGGTCGTTAATATACAAAATTATGGCCTCTTGCATCATAGTTTCAGCTTCAGCTCGGCCTCCAGCAGCTAATTTTCCTTCCGTAAGATGCAGAATTTTCCCAAACTCTTTCGCATTAATACCATGTTTGGGCGCTGATTTAAGAAGATGCAGAGCCTTTTTTCCACAAGATGTCATCTCACCATTTTCATCAAACCAGATTGAGGGGGAGACACGGTCATCTGTGGCAGAATCTTTTTCTCTGCCATCCTTCTGATTAGGATGAGAGTGATTTTTTGCATGAATAGTCGCTATTTTTGATGCTTCTGTAAAGGCTGGAACAATGAAACAAAGGCATAAAATGAAAATCTTTAGCATCACAGTTTATCTACTCATGATAAGGTGTTATTTCTCGTCGTATATTTAGTACACTCGAAAAGTGTTAAAAAATTTTTAAAATAAAGGAAAATTTTTTGTTTTTTATAAAAAAAATGAAAATAAACTTAAAAAGCTCATTAAACCAAAGAAGCCAGGGTCTTTTGTTAATGGCAATGGCCATGGTTTTATTTACAACAGCGAGTGCTATGATCAGATTGACAGAGGGATGTTATCCTATTTTTCAAATTGTTTTTCTTCGTAATCTTTTGGCGCTTCTTCCATTTTCCCTCCTCATTATAATGAGGAGGTTATCCTTACATACAGCTCATTTTCCCACACATCTTTGGCGGGGCGTACTAGGATCTTTTAGCCATATCTGCCTTTTCTCCTCCATTCTCCTTCTTCCTTTTGCAGATGCAAACGTCTTATCCTACGCAGCAACTTTTGTTGTTTGTTTACTTTCTGTAATTTTTCTAAAAGAAAGCTTATCCCTCAAGGGCTGGTTGGCTTTACTCATAGGATTTCTTGGGGTTGCTATCATCAGCAATCCATCAGGGTCTCTCACAGGGCTCGGTGTTACATTTGCTCTTACATCCGCTTTTATTGAAGGCCTTGTGATTGTGCATAACCGTTATTTTAGTATACGAGAAAACCCTTTTCGGATGCTGTTTTACTATGCCTTTGTTGCAAGCATAACTATGCTTTTCGTTATGATAGCAGTGCCTTTTTTTAATCATGATGGATGGGTGCCCCTCACACTGATGGATGGGATTTATCTCTCAGCCTTTGGAATACTTGGAGGCATGGGCCAAGCTTGTATAACTATAGCGTGCACAAAGGCACAAACAAGCACACTTGCTCCCCTTATATATACAGGTGTTTTATGGAGCTCTTTGTATGGTTCCCTCATCTTTCATGAATCTTTGGGATATTCTCTTTGTATTGGGGCTGTTCTGATTATTGCTTCAGGGTTGTACATTATTATAGGGACGAAAAAATAGTGCAGGATTATTAAAAATTTTCCTTTCCCTGACTGTTTTTTATTCTAAAATTAAATAAAAATATTTTTTATAAAACCGTCCATGCGTTTTTGTGTATTCAAAATAAGAGTTTAAGCTTTTTTACAAAATGGATATTTCACCCTACTATTTTACCAGAAGTTATTGTTCTTTTTAGCTTTAGCGATAACAATTAACAACAAATCCCTAAAAAAATGGGGTTCCCTCAATGGAAAAAACCTCATACAGCACTCTATTTTTACACAAACACTCATTTTACACACATGGTTTTAAGAGTGGGTGTGACAGCACGTGTAGCCTTCATTATTTTTTCCTATTGTATGGATGTTGCAATATCTAAGACGGCGAAAACGCCAGAAGAAAAAAATTATTACATAAGGAAACTGATATTTTACTTGCTCAAACGTGTGGGTTGTATAAGATTTGGTTAAATATTGTTCTTTCAAGCTCCCCCCCAATGCATACATTTTTCCATAACATTATTGACATAATTAGTCCTGGCTACCTCTGGTTAAAAGCCCTTCACATTATTGCTGTGATTTGTTGGATGGCGGGATTGTTCTATCTTCCACGGCTCTTTGTCTATCACGTTGAAGCAGAGCATGATGATACGAAAGACACTCTTAAGATGATGCAGTATAAACTGTATAAAATAATTATGCAGCCTTCTATGCATTTAAGCTTGCTATCAGGAATTTTGCTTGCTATGATTTTGGATACGTGGATGTCTCCGTGGTTCCATTTAAAACTAACAGCACTCATTCTTTTGGTTTTTTTCCATTTTTCTTTGAATCATTACCGAAAAGAACTTGCTGACCAGGGCTGTAAACGCACTGGCCGATTCTTTCGAATGATCAATGAAATTCCAACCGTGTTGCTTGTCATCATTGTGATCGCCGTCGTTGTAAAACCCTTTTAAGGTGTTGTTCTTTTAAATGTTACTCTCCATTCACACATATAATCATTAATATTTCCTTTTCGAGCACACGAGGTTCCCATTTCCATGCATCTTCACGACCTAAAACGTAAATCGCCAGCTGATCTTGTTGCCTTTGCTGAAGAGCAAGGCGTCGAAAATGCAAGCTCACTCCGCAAGCAAGATATCCTTTTTGCCATTCTAAAAAAACTGGCAGAGAAAGATCTTCCCATTATTGGTGATGGGGTGATTGAAATTTTGCAAGACGGTTTTGGGTTTTTACGTTCACCTGAAGCCAACTACCTCCCCGGACCTGATGATATTTATGTATCCCCCAATCAAGTGCGCCGCTTCGGCCTTAGAACCGGTGACACGGTAGAGGGGGAAATTCGAGCACCCAAAGATGGCGAACGCTACTTTGCCATTTTAAAAGTAAATAAGGTGAACTTTGAGGCACCTGAGTCCACAAAAATGCGGATTAATTTTGATAACCTAACGCCTCTTTATCCAGATGAGCGCCTCAAACTTGAAATCGAGGCGCAGGATCCAGCGTCTAATGGAAAAAATTACTCTCAGCGTGTCATTGATCTCGTTGCCCCTCTCGGCAAAGGCCAACGTGCTCTTATCGTGGCGCCACCGCGCACGGGTAAGACAGTCATGCTTCAAAGCATCGCTCATGCTATTACAACCAATCATCCTGAAGTGTATCTGATCGTCCTTCTCATTGATGAGCGGCCCGAAGAAGTGACGGACATGGATCGATCCGTACAGGGTGAAGTGGTGAGCTCAACGTTTGATGAGCCAGCAACACGTCACGTGCAAGTAGCTGAAATGGTCATCGAAAAAGCTAAACGTCTTGTGGAACAAAAGCGTGATGTCGTGATTCTTCTTGATTCTATTACACGCCTTGCTCGCGCGTACAACACGGTTGTTCCCTCTTCCGGTAAAGTTCTGACCGGTGGTGTGGACGCTAATGCACTACAACGTCCAAAACGCTTTTTTGGTGCTGCTCGTAATATTGAGGAAGGTGGATCCCTCACTATTATTGCGACAGCGCTCATTGACACAGGTTCCCGTATGGACGAAGTCATCTTTGAAGAGTTTAAGGGTACGGGTAACTCTGAAATCATCCTTGATCGTAAACTCGCTGATAAGCGCGTCTTCCCATCCATTGATGTCACGAAATCCGGCACACGTAAAGAGGAGCTTCTTGTTAGGGATAAGGGTGAGCTTACAAAAATGTGGGTTCTACGTCGTATTTTGAACCCTATGGGTACCATCGAAGCTATGGAGTTTATCCAAGATAAGCTTAAATACAGCAAAACAAACAAAGACTTTTTCCAATCCATGAATACATAGAATGTGAAATTTATGAAAAAACTAATATGTGCACTGAATGTTTTATTGTTCGCTTTATTTTTCTCAGCATTACATGCTGCAGATGAAAGTCATCCTGAGAAGAAACATGAATCAAAAAAAATAATTATTCATGCTTTGACACTTAGACCGGATAATACGGTAATTTATCCCACACAAAAAGATCTAAAGTTACTCTTAGGGAGTGATGAAAAGAAAGCCGATGAAAAAGCTTCGAAGAGTGTTATTCCCATGTTGCAAACCATTGTTAATGCGAGTAGTCAATGCTTTCCTCTCTTTGATGCAAGAAAAAATATGACACTATATATGCTTATTCCTGAGAATGCACCTGCTGATAAAATTTGTATAAGTTTTTATAGCTCTTTTTACAACATGTACAGAATACAGACCGAATACTATCAGATTATGCACAATATTTTTTAGAAAACCAGACTTTTCCCGGTCCATGAATACGTAGGAGATAATAGACGAGAGGTGGCATATGGGGTTTTTTTATTCATCAGTACAATTATTATAACTATAGCAAGTCAACACGCTTCTGGTGCTGTGAGCCCGGTTATACAAAAACGGATCCATCGCTACGACACTATCAAAAAGCATCTTGAATCTTTAAGCGATAGAGAGCTTGAGACTATTCTTTCAGCAGGAGCATCTGCTCAAACAGGGATGGGTGGAACATCTGTTATTATTGAGATAGAGGGTGTTCCTGTCTTTGTGAAGATGGTTCCCCTCAACGATGTGGAAGGGTCTCCTGAAAATCGGAAATCGACAAAGAATATCTTTGGCTTACCCAGCACCTATCAATACGGATTTATGTCAGCTGGGTTTAATGTGTGGCGAGAAGTAGCAAGCCATGAAAAGACCACAAAATGGGTTCTCAAAGGAGAGAACACTAACTTTCCCCTTATGTACCATCATCGCATTTTACCACGCAACAACTCTCTATTAAATGAACAAGATCTTGCGGAAAAAATACATTTTTGGAAAAAAGAAAAAGCCATTGAGGCACGATTACGTGCCAATCATGCAGCATCTAAAAATGTCATTTTATTCCTTGAATATATTCCCCATACATTGATTGGATGGCTTCAAAAACAATCAACACAAGCCAACCTTGATGTATTAGATAAAAATATTGAGATGATTCATAACAATCTTCTTTCAACGGTAGCATTTATGAACAGCAAAGGCATGCTTCATTTTGATACACATTTCAATAATATCTTAACGGATGGTGAGCAGCTTTATTTTACAGACTTTGGCCTTGCTAATTCTTTAGATTTTACTCTGTCTGAAGAAGAGATGACATTTTTTCAACATCACTTAAACTATGATCGTTGCTATGTTATGACGCAGTTGACGGATTGGATTTTGAACTATGCCTTTGGAGAGTTTTCAAAAGAGAAAAGTAACGCCATAGTTTACCTTGATAACGTATTAAGGGGCTATGCCTCAGGGAAAAGACAAAATCCATCACCAAAGAATCTTACCCCCTTCTTGGAATCATTTCTTAAACGTTATGCCACCATAACCCTTGTCATGGATGTCTTTTTTCATAGATTTAGAACAAAAAACATAAAAGAAATGCCCTATCCTTTTGATGTACTTGAAACACTTTGGAAAGCAGCATCATAAACAACATGGTCAAAAATAAAAAGACCAACTTTTAACACTTTTTCCTGTACATATCTTTGTGCATAACTCTCACTAAACACTGCGTATGAATCTGTGAGTAAGAGATCCTCCCTAAAGACTAACAAAACATTAACATCGCTTAAGGAATATTAAGTATTTGTTGAGGATTTACCCACAACCTGTGGGAAAAAAATAATTTCACAGCATATCCACAGACTTAAGTGTACAAAAACATCACTATACCCTTATGAAAAACTTTATTGTAAAGAGACATTTTAAAAAATCTGTGGATAAAAATACTATCATTTATTCCCTGTGGATAAGACTCTTGAAACATTTTATCCCCACAATTCACACCACCTACCTTCACAATAACCTTTTATCTTTTCTTTATTATTATATAGTAGGCTTATGATGATTCGTAATCTCTTCCTTAAAAAAAATCCGTCTCGCACTCCCATGTGGTTTATGCGCCAGGCAGGGCGTTACCTTCCTGAATACATGGCAATTCGTCGGCACTTTGATGATTTTATACAGTTTTGCTATACGCCTGAAATGGCAGCTGAAGTAACATTGCAACCTATGCGCCGATTTGATTTGGATGCAGCTATTATTTTTTCCGATATCCTGGTGATTCCGGATGCTTTGGGACAAAAGGTAACCTTTCAAAAAGATCATGGTCCTGTTTTAGGAGAGTATAGCCTTTCAACGTTTTTAAAAAAGACGCCCGATCATATCACGCATCACCTTGGCAAAGTGTATGATGCCATTGCTTTGACACGATCAAAACTTGAGAAGGATAAAGAACTTTTTGGCTTTTCAGGAACACCATGGACTCTTGCCTGTTACATGGTGGAGGAAGGAAAAAGTCAATATTTTCATCAAATTATTCATTATAGTGCGGATGCTGATTTTAAAACACTTTTAACGCTATTGACGGAGACTATAGCTCTTCACCTCATTAATCAAATTGAAGCCGGTGCGGATATGATTCAGGTTGTTGTTTCCTGGGCCATTAAAGTACCCGTTGGT